>JAOUPW010000100.1 GCA_029879665.1 Rhodospirillales bacterium
CAGGGGAGAAGGTGGAGCGGTCGATGACCTTTATGCCTTAGGCGTTAGTTTAGTCTTTCATTTGCTTGGCTATAATCCCTTAGCGGATATGACGGACAACGATCTGATCGTTTCCAAGATCGAACAAGGAACCTATGCCACGCTTTGCGGAAAAACAAGAATACCTATTTCCATGTTGGAACCCGTACGGGGATTTTTAACCGATGATCCCGATGAACGGTGGGGTTTGGAATCGTTGGAAATGTGGCTTGGTGGACGGCAAAGTACACCAATACAAAAAAAGGTGATTTACAAATCAGACACTCCCTTTACCTTTATGGATAAAAAACATTTTACGACTAGAACATTGGCCTTAAGTTTCAGCCAAAATACATCGGAAGCGTTGCGCGTTATAAAAGAAGGTGGATTAGGGAAGTGGATTCGCAAAGACTTCGGCAACGTAATAATGGCCGACGATTATGAAAATGAAATCGAAGTAAACACTAAAACCGAACTCGTCCCGGTTGGCGGTGAAGAAGTTTTTATCAGCAAAATTTGTATGATTCTTGATCCCCTGGCTCCGATCCATTTTAAGGGACTTTCATTTATGCCGAAGGGGTTTGGTTGGGTATTGGCGACGGAAGTTCTTCAACGGGGAGATGCTCAAAGAGCTGCTGAGGCTCTATCCAAGAGTCTTCCGGCATATTGGGTTTCTGCGCAGTTGGAATACAGTCCGGAACATTCAAATCTCAATAAGGAATTCAAGCAATTGCGCGGTTTTCTTCAAATCAACGATTTAGGATATGGGTTGGAGCGTTGCTTGTATGAACTCAATAAATATCTCCCTTGTCAGAGTCCTTTCGTTTCCAAGGAGCATGTGATCCATGTATATGATCTTATGTTTGCCCTCGATAGGATCTCAAGCAGTGTAGATAATAGTCTGAAACCGATCGACCGGCATATTGCTGCGTTTGTAAGCGCCAAGGTCGATCACGATATTTCGCCCCATCTCAAGTCTTTGGCATCTCCTCTGCCCGATAAATCAATCATCGGGATTTTAAGTCTTCTGGCTTTTCTGCAATGGCGTCTCAAGATAGATGCCCTGCACGGCCTTTCTTCATGGGTCGGAGGATTATTGAAACCGGCAGTCGATTCTTATCACAGTAGAAAAGTCAGAAAAGAAGTTCAGCGAGAAGTCACTAAATGCATTGATACAGGCATTCTTCCGGAATTATTTGATGTTATCGATAATTCGGCAAAGAGGAATAAAGACATTGAAGGATTTAAGGCGGCCGTCAAGCAATTCGCTGAAACTGAATCCGAACTTAAGAGTATAGATGTCACCGAAGCAGGTTCTTCGGAATCGGCTGAACATCTGGGCCGGCAAGCCGCCGCGATGATTTCTGTCATCATATCTTTGATTACTGTTTCCATCACGTTTCTGATGAAAATCTGGTAAGGTAAATCATGGAGAATAAGAATCCCGATCAACGCTCTCAAGGTAAGCGGCGCGGTTCTATGGGAACATTTTGGTTTCTGGTAACCGCTCTCCTGTTGATAACCGTTGCCTTGCCGTCAATTATCATTGTTGGCGTCGGCATGTTGCCATCGATAGTGGCTTATATCGTTGATAATTCGAAAGAGAAATACGCCGCCTTAAGTGTTAGCAGTATGAATTTTTGTGGGGTGTTTCCAGCGCTTTATAACATATGGACCGGAAGCCACTCATTTGATGGCGCCATATCAACTCTCTCGGATCCCTTTACCCTTATGATTATGTATTCAGCGGCAGGGTTCGGATGGCTTTTTTTTATGTCAATTCCCACGATTGTAAGTACGTTCCTAACGGTCATGGCACAGCACCGCATTTCCCATCTCAGGGGTATCCAGAAACATATCATTGCGGAGTGGGGGGAAGAAGTTAGCCAACCACCAGGGCATTAGAAGACTTTCCCAGTAGATGCTGAGCCATTGTATCTGTTTTACGCTGCCTGTGGGACAATAGAAGAATTCTATCTAAACGGCTACCCGCTGGTCTATGACGGCATTCCGTACTGACTTTTGTATTTTCTCATACGCCCGAACCTCGATTTGCCGGACACGTTCACGCGAAATCCCAAAATGATGGGAAAGATATTCAAGTGTTGAAGGGTCTTCCTTAAGCCGTCGTTCTACTAATATTGAACGCTCCCGGTCTGAAAGAGACGTCAAGGCCCTGGCAAGAAGATGGCGTTTGGAACCAATTTCCTGATTCGTCGCCAATACCACTTCCTGGGTATCTTTTTCATCTTCCAGAAAATCCTGCCATTCACCTTGAGAATCTTCACTAATCATGGCGTTAAGGGAATGATCATGGCTTGCAAGGCGCCGATTCATATTGATGACTTCCGTTTCCGGGACGTTCAGGTGTTGGGCGATTTGCGATACCTGTTCGATTGTCATGTCACCATCTTCAATAGCTTTGATCTGTCCCTTAATTTTACGAAGGTTGAAGAACAGCTTTTTTTGTGCAGCCGTTGTGCCCATTTTCACCAACGACCAGGAATGTAGGATGTATTCTTGGATGGAAGCCCGAATCCACCACATAGCATAGGTTGAAAACCTGAATCCCCGTTCGGGATCAAATTTATTGATGGCCTGCATCAATCCAATATTACCTTCAGAAATAAGTTCACCAATCGGCAAGCCATATCCTTTGAAGCCCATGGCGATTTTAGCGGCTAATCGGAGGTGGCTGTTGACGATTCTGTGGGCAGCCGCATGATCCTTGTGATCTCGCCAGCGACGTGCGTACTCAAACTCGTCCTCAACTTCCAACATCGGAAAGGATCTAATTTCACGGAGATACCGGGACAGGTTTTCCTCGGGAGTCACGGAAGAAGTAACGTAATCCGTATTCATGACATGCTCCTAAATATCCAAATCAATAATTTTTTAGGCCGTGAAAGAACGAGTCCGATCACAAGAAAGCTTTTTCAGGCCCCAATTCGCTATTTCCTCCTTTGAAATGCATGGACAATGCCAATTCGTGTGAAAATGCAAAAAACTTGAAAAAACATATGTTTTCCAAATAGATATATATAATATGGTGAAAAATTCCTGCCTGTACCGGGCCTGAAATTGTGTTCAGGATTGGATTATTCGCAAAATGAATTGCATTTTGCGAATAAAAGGAATTGCATAATGCAAAAGTCTGGGGGGCGTCTGGGAGGGGAATCAGAGAGGGAAGGAATAGAGCGAGGGAAAAATTTGATCCTGGTCGGTTCTAAATCTGCCCCGACATAAATGGCAGGTCTGAGGAATATGAGGTGGATTGAAGCGCAACCTCTTGGACAGATTCCTTAATTTTGGCGACGGCCCGGGCTTCGATCTGGCGCACCCGTTCACGTGAAATGCCGTAGTGTCTGCTAAGGTGTTCAAGGGTCAGCGGGTTTTCTTGCAGGTGTCTTTTGGTCACGATGTGACGCTCTCTGTCGCTAAGCTCCTTCAAGGCTCCGGCCAGCATTCTGCGACGTGTATCCAATTCTTCCATATTTCCGAGGAGAGATTCCTGGTCGGGGCTTTCATCGACGAGTATGTCCTGCCATTCCCCCATCCCGTCGCCCGCGAAGGTCACGTTCAGGGAAGGATCGGGGGAGGAAAGACGGCGGTTCATCTTGATAACCTCGCTTTCGGTAACGGATAACTTTTCGGCGACTGCAGAGACCTGATCCGGGGAAAGGTCCCCTTCTTCAATGGCTTTCATCTGTCCTTTGATCTTTCGCAGGTTGAAAAACAATTTCTTCTGCGAAGCAGTGGTACCGATTTTCACCATTGACCAGGAATGAAGGATGTATTCCTGAATGGCTGCCCTGATCCACCAGACCGCATAGGTGGAAAGACGAAACCCCCGGTCCGGATCGAACCGGTTGATTGCCTGCATCATACCGACATTCCCTTCGGAGATCAGGTCGCCGAGAGGCAAGCCGTATCCTCGAAACCCCATGGCCGTTTTAGCGATCAGGCGCATATGGCTGGAAACCAGCCTATGCGCGGCCTCCTCGTCCTTATGTTCCAGCCAGCGCCGGGCCAGCTCCAGTTCTTCTCCAGCTTCCAGCAGTGGATACTGATGGATCTGTCGCAAAAATTGGGGAAGGTTCCCCTCGGGAGAGGCCATCAGATGGAGGTGCGAGGTCGTCATGGTATTTTATCTCTCTTGAGCCTATCGAAAATCTACTCGAAAACCCATAATACGTGAGTAATTAACTCAAGTATAGAGATAAATTACATTACATCTAAGCAGTCTATTAATTCATTGATATCATGTGGTAATGTAGATTCAAAACGTAAGGTTTTGTTTGTGGACGGATGCCTGAATCCGAGAATATATGCGTGTAAAGCTTGCCTATTGAACGTAGCGAGGGCCGCCCGGACATTTTCCGGCGCCTGCTTGATCCGGGAGCGAAGCGCTCCGCCATAGAGTGGGTCTCCGACGACGGAATGTCCACGGGTGCTCAGATGCACCCGAATCTGATGAGTTCGCCCCGTCGCCAGACGGCACTCCACCAAACTGGCAACGGAGCCAAGGGCGCGAACGGTTCGATAGCGGGTAAGGGCTTGCTTGCCGCCACGGCGGACCACAGCCATTTTCTTGCGATTGGCCGGATTGCGGCCAATGTTGCCTGAAATCTCACCCTGAGTGGGGGCGAGAATGCCCCATACAACCGCCAAATAGGCTCGCTCCAGGCTGTGCGCTTCGAACTGCCGGGACAGGTCCTGATGGGCCAGATCCGTTTTGGCGGCGACCATGAGGCCGCTGGTGTCCTTGTCCAGCCGATGGACGATTCCGGGACGGGTGACGCCGCCAATCCCCGATAGGCTGTTTTTGCAATGGAATAGAAGCGCATTGACCAGTGTGCCGGCGGGATTCCCGGCGCCGGGATGGACAACCAATCCTGCGGGCTTGTCGATAACGATCAGTTCATTGTCCTCGTAAACCACATTAAGCGGAATGTTTTCAGGTTCCGGAAGGGCCGATTCCGGAGCGGGCACGGTAATAAGGAAGGCCTGCCCTCGCCGCACCTTATAGGCAGGATCGGTTGCGGGGGTTCCCAAATCGTCAACAAGAACGACCCGGCCGCCCAGGATCAGGGCTTTGATCCGGGTTCTGGATAGATCCCCCAAAGCTTCGGCCAACAGCCGGTCGAGGCGATTGCCGGCCTTGTTTTCAGGAACCGGAACAGTAAAAGTGGTTGCGGAGTTTGAGGGGGTCATGCTCTTGGTATTTTAAGGTAGGGAAACATGTTGGTACTCTTGGAACGGGTCAATGGAACGGAACTTGTGATTGGGGCCGGGCTCACGCTTCCCGGTTATGGACTATATCAGAAATCCGTCAACCCGGGGGGGTGCCTGTTCAGGGCGACCACCCTGAATGTCGGCCCGTGATTTACCTGAGCCGGAGCCAGATGAACGAGATCACTGCCTTCGCCGAGGCGGCCTATCCTGATGAATGCTGCGGGCTTCTGGCCGGTCACGGCGATGGCGCCGGGGATCTGATCGTGACCCGGGTAGTGGCCAGTGCCAACGTCAACGAAGTTCGGAGCCATGACCGTTTCGAGGTGGACCCCAAAGTCCGCTTCGATTTGATGCGGGAACTTGATGGCGGACCGGATCGTATCATCGGCCATTATCATTCCCATCCCGACCATCCCGCTAAACCCTCCGGGCATGATCTCGACATGGCATTTGAACCGGACCTTGTTTGGCTTATCCTATCCGTTATGAACGGACGCGCCGGCGAGGTTACGACTCATTTCCTGGATCGGGAGCAGCGGATCGTCCGCACTGTCGGACTTGAGATAACTTCCGAAACGAATAGGGAAAAAAACGAGTGAATTTTTGCAGTGACAATGCCACCGGCGTAGCACCGGAAATTATGAACGCCCTCGCCAGAGCGGCCGAGGGATCGGTTCGCGCCTATGGCAACGACTCTTTGACTCGGGATTTGGAAACCCGAATCGCGGGTCTGTTTGAAACCGAGGCCGATGTCTTTCTGGTGGCAACCGGAACGGC
Organism: Rhodospirillales bacterium; assembly: GCA_029879665.1. Lineage (GTDB taxonomy): Bacteria > Pseudomonadota > Alphaproteobacteria > Rhodospirillales > JAOUPW01 > JAOUPW01. Next base: position 6,031 of record JAOUPW010000100.1, read on the forward strand.
GGCCAATGCGCTGGCCATTTCGGTTCTGACACCGCCTTATGGATCCGTGTACTGCCACGCCCGGGCGCACATCGAAACGGATGAATGCGGCGCGCCGGAATTTTATACCGGGGGCTGCAAAATGGTGCTGTTGGAAGGCGAGAACGGAAAAATTTCCGCCGCCGCCCTTGAGACGGCTTTGGCGAAGGAAAAAAGGGGAGTGCATGCGGTTCTGCCATCGGTCCTCAGCCTCGCCCAAATCACAGAGGCCGGCACCGCCTATACGGTGGATGAAATCCGCATTCTTGCCGGGATTGCTCACGCGCATGGGCTGAAGGTGCACATGGACGGCGCCCGTTTCGCCAACGCGATTGCCTCGATGGCTTGTTCGCCTGCCGATCTCACCTGGAAGGCGGGGATCGATGCGCTTTGCTTCGGCGCCACCAAGAATGGTGCCATGGGCGCCGAAGCCGTGGTTTTATTCGACCGCGACCATGATGACGATCTTGCCTACCGGCGCAAGCGGGGCGGTCATCTGGTTTCCAAAATGCGCTTCCTTGCCGCTCAGTTTGAAGCTTACCTTTCCGATGACCTGTGGCTGAAAAACGCACGCCATGCAAATGCCACGGCAAAACGGTTGGCTGAAGGACTTGGCGGCGTTCCGCCACTTTCGGTTTTATATCCTGTCGACGGCAATGAAATTTTTGTCACAATGCCGGACTCGCTGGTTGAGGGGCTGAAAGGTGACGGATTTGATTTCTACCACTGGGCGGATGAGTTGCCGGGGCGGGCTCTGGTGCGGTTGGTGACTGCCTTTAACACGCGTCCCGAGGACG
>JAOUPW010000101.1 GCA_029879665.1 Rhodospirillales bacterium
AGGCTTCGGTCTCAAGTCGGAAGGTGCCGGCGGAACATTCCCGCTTCGTTTCGGCGGGCCGGTGGAACAGGGCCGGGTGTTTATTCTCTATCAGGAGGGTTCCATCGCCGGCGGCGAGGATAAAGAAATCAAGATAACCGCCGACCTCGAGATGCTGAAATCCATGGCCCGCGGCGAAGGCCCGAAAAGGAAACTGATTCTCTTGGGTTACGCCGGATGGGGGGCGGGACAACTGGAAAGCGAGATCGCGAGCGACGATTGGGTCACGGCGCCGCTGGACGCGGATCTGGTGTTTGCACCCGACGACGCCCCGAAATGGGACGCGGCCATGAAAAACGCGGGCCGGTTGCTCTAACGCGAGTGCGGATGGATAGAAACCACTGCAGGCTCAGTCCGCCTTGCCGTCGATTCTTTCCTGTTTGGCTTCGATCACGCCCTTGCGGATGGCGCGCGCACGGGTAAAGGCGCCTTCCAGGGTTTGGGCTTCGTCGCGGCGGATGGCCCGTTGCAATGCCGTCAGGTCTTCGGAAAAACGGCCAAGGATGTCAAGCACCGCATCCTTGTTCTTGAGAAAAATATCCCGCCACATAACCGGATCGGAAGCGGCGATGCGGGTGAAATCGCGGAACCCGCCAGCGGAAAATTCGATCACTTCCTTTTTCAAATGTTCTTCCAGATCGGTGGCGGTGCCGACGATGGTGTAGGCGATCAGGTGCGGCAGGTGCGAGGTGATTGCCAACACCCGGTCATGGTGGGCGGCGTCCATGATCTCGATCTTCATGCCGGCGCGCTTCCACAGTTCCGCGACCTTGTCCACGGCAACCGCATCGGTGTTTTTTTCCGGCGTCAGAATACACCAGTGGCCATTGAACAACTCGGCGAAGCCGGCCTCGGGACCGGAATGTTCGGTGCCGGCGATGGGATGTCCGGGCACCAGATGCACGCCCGCGGGCAGGTTGGAGGCGAAATCGCGCAGGGCGCAGGCCTTGACCGAACCGACGTCGGAAACAATGGCGCCGTCTTTCAACGCCGGCGCAATCGCTTTCGCCACCGCTTCGTAGGCGCCCAAGGGCGTGCAGATCATCACCAGGTCGGCGTCGCAGGCGGCTTCGGCGGCATCCAGGGTATAGCTGTCGCCAAGTCCCAACACTTCCGCTTTCGCCAAGGTCGCCGGGGAACGGGTGGCGATGGCGATCTCCCGGGCCAGGCCTTCGCGGCGGATCAGCCGGACCAACGACGATCCGATCAGGCCAATACCGATGAAGGCGACTTTGTCGAAAAGAAAAGTACCTGCGGTCATGATCTACCCCGTGAAATCCTTAAGCGCGGCAACGACCGCGCGCATTTCGCTTTCGTTGCCCACTGTAATGCGCAGGCAGTCGGGCAAACCGTAACCGGCGACACGGCGGACGATAATGCCGCGTTCTTTCATAAAGCCATCCGCCGCCGCCGCGTCCCGGCCAGCCTCGTCCGGAAAGCGCGCCAGCACGAAATTGCCGACCCCGTCGGGCACCGTGAGGCCGAGGCCGCGAAGCTGATCGGCAAGCCATGCGCGCCAGATTTCATTGTGAGCAATTGACCGGTCGATGAAGGCGATATCGTCCAGCGCCGCCAATCCCGCCGCCTGCGCCGGGCCGGACACATTGAACGGATTGCGCACCCGGTTGAGTACGTCGGCGACATCCGGCGGACAGTAGGCCCATCCCAGTCGCAGACCGCCCAATCCGTAGACCTTGGAAAAGGTCCGGGCCATCACTGTGTTGACGGCACTGTCCACCAGTTCGGCGCCGGAGGAATAATCGTTACGGGTCATGTATTCGGCATAGGCCGCGTCGATCACCAGCAGCACCGACGCGGGCAGGCCGTCGCGCAGGCGTTGAACTTCCTCCGTGCTCAGGTACGAACCGGTCGGGTTGTTGGGATTGGCCAGGAACAGAATGCGCGTTTTTTTCGTCACCCGCGCCAGCAACGCATCCACATCCGCCTTAAGATCCGTTTCAGGCGCCATCACCGGCGTCGCACCGCAGGCCTTGGCGGCAATGGGATACATGAGAAAGCCGTGTTGGGAATAGAGGATCTCGTCGCCGGAGCCGGCGTAGGCGCGGCACAAGAGACCGATCAATTCGTCCGATCCGGCGCCGCAGACGATGCGGACGGGATCGAGACCGTGATGTTTGCCGAGCGCCTTACGCAGGGTTTCGCAGGTGCCGTCGGGATAGCGGTGCAACTCGCCAGACGCCTTTTCGAAAGCCGCCATCGCCTTGGGGCTGGGGCCGAAGGCGCCTTCGTTCGACGACAGCTTTATAATGTCTCTCCGTCCTTCGATTTCGGACTCTCCGCCAACGTAAGGCGAAATATCCAAAATGCCGGGACGCGGGATCAGAGAAGACCCGTCCGTGCTCATAACAAATCCTCCGTGCTCAAGGGTCGGGCGTAACCACCGAGGGGAAGGATCGTCGCCGCCTGTCCGCCGAGCGCGCTTGTAAGCTGCGTCAGCGCCGGATCCCCTTCCCCCAGAAATCCGTCAACTTCGATAAGACAAGTTCCGCTGTGCGGATCGGCTGCGGTCAGGATCACGTTCAAACCTGCTTGCCGGGCAGCAGCTTCAATCCCTGCCGGATCCGCCGCTCCCTCGCTTTGAGCCGCCAGGTAGGTCATGTCGCGGCCGGCGGGTTCGGGATTCATGGGACAAATAACCACCCCGTCAACGATTCCGCCCCGGGGGTTGCCCAAGGCATTGGAGGGTCCCGCAAAGGGAAGCCGCGCCACGATCCGGGGGGTGTTTATTTCTTTTGAATTCAACAACGGCCACCACGGCAACCTATCATCGACCGCGGGCGCAGGAAGTACGCCGATGGTGTTTTTTCCACCGCGCACCGCATTGATGACATCCGCCGCCGAACCGTGGGCGTTGAGGCCGGTGAACGATCCGTATTGATCGCGGGCCAGGTCCCAACACCCGGGGCCATCTTCGGGCGCGAAGACGGCGACCGAAAAGGGGCCTTCGAAACCCAGGGTGGCGACGATCAGTTCACGCCAGATGCGCACCAGTTCGCGCTTGGGAAAGGGGCCCTTGTGGCGGCCGATCAGGCGGTAGAGGATTTCCGCCTCCCGCGCCGGGCGGATCTTGACTGGATCGCCGGCCTTCAAATCGCGCACATGTTCCACCACCTGAGTACGGCGCATGATCAGATCATGGATGGAATCGTCTATCGCGTCGATTTCCCGGCGCAAGGCATCCAAGGGTTTTTCCGCGCTCATAAGCGGCTCCGGAGACTATGTAATATTAAGGGACCGGGGGCTGTTCCTCCGGCGATTCGTGGCCTAGTGTTACTGTCCCGCCTCCATAAAATCAAAGAAAACATTGACACTTCCTAAGGAGATTCCTAGCAATGATGACCCTTTTCCGGGCCATCGGGGCAGTGTAGCCCGAAGGAACAAGAGGCCATGAGCACAAACGGCGGCAAGAGCAGCGGCGGAAAGGACACCCCGCCCACCCCCGGCCACCAGGTAATCCTGGGGACGAAGGTCCCCCTGCGACTGGACAGCGGCGCCGAGCTCTCCGGTTTCACCGTCGCCTACCAGACCTACGGCAGCCTCAACGCCGACAGATCCAATGCCATTCTGGTCTGTCACGCGCTTACCGGCGATCAGTTCCTGGCCGACCCCCACCCGATGACCGGCAAGGATGGCTGGTGGGAGCAAATCGTCGGCCCCGGCAAGGTGTTGGACACCGAGCGCTATTATGTCATCTGCCCCAATATCCTGGGCGGTTGCATGGGCACCACCGGACCCAAGGAAATCAACCCGGAAACGGGAAAACCCTGGGGGCTGGATTTCCCGGTCATCACCATCTCCGACATGGTCCGCGCCCAGGCCCTGCTGCTGGACGAACTGGGCATCGAGCAGTTGTTCCTGGTCACCGGCGGTTCCATGGGCGGCATGCAGGTTCTGGAATGGGCCTCCATGTACCCCGAACGGGTGTTCGCCGCCCTGCCCATCGCCACCGCTTCCCGGCACTCGGCGCAGAACATCGCCTTTCACGAAGTCGGCCGTCAGGCGATCATGGCCGATCCCGACTGGTGCGGCGGCAACTACCTGGCGGAAGGCAAGCGCCCGCACCGGGGGCTGGCCGTCGCGCGCATGGCGGCGCACATTACCTATCTTTCGGAACAGTCGCTGCATCTTAAATTCGGCCGGCGATTGCAGAACCGCAAATCGGTGACCTATGGCTTTGAGGCGGATTTTCAGGTGGAAAGCTACCTGCGCCACCAGGGGATCACCTTTGTCGAGCGGTTCGACGCCAATTCGTATCTCTATATCACCCGCGCCATGGATTATTTCGACCTGGCGGATAAACACGGCGGCGTACTCGCCAATGCCTTCCGCAACACGCCGGTCAGGTTCTGTGTTATTTCGTTTACCAGCGACTGGCTCTATCCGACCGATGAAAACCGGATGATCGTCCATGCCCTGAACGCGGTCGCCGCCAACGTCAGTTTTGCGGAGATTACCTCGGACAAGGGTCATGACGCCTTTCTCCTCGACGAACCGGAATTTCACCGGGTTATTCACGGCTTCATCAACGGCGCCGCCGAACACCGGGGCCTTGTGGGAAGCTCCGCCCTGGCGCCGGGGGAGAGGGCGCCATGACTCCGGAAAGCCGGCGCAAAGCCATCCGCGTTGATCTTCAGTTGATCTCCGACATGATCGAGCCCGGCTCCCGCGTGCTGGACGTCGGCTGCGGCGCCGGAACCCTGCTCGACTATCTTGTGCATTTCAAACAAGTGGACGGGCGCGGCATTGAGCTTTCCACCGAAGGCGTGAATGCCTGCGTCTCGGCGGGGCTGTCGGTGATCCAGGGCGACGCCGATACCGATCTTAAGGATTATCCCGATCACGCCTTCGATTTCGTGGTCCTGTCACAGACGCTGCAGGCCATGCACCGGCCCCGGGAAGTTCTTGAACATCTGCTTCGCATCGGCAGGCGTGCGGTGGTGTCGTTTCCCAACTTCGGCCACTGGCGGGTACGTTGGGAACTGGGCGTCAACGGGCGGATGCCGGTCAGCGAAGCGCTGCCCTATCAATGGTACGACACCCCCAACATTCACTTCTGCACCATCAAGGATTTCGTGGTGCTGTGCACTGAACTGGGAATCACAATCGAAAAAAGCCTGTCGCTGGACCACAAGGGCGGTATGCGGCGCATCGGCAACAACCTGTTCTTCGCCAACCTGTTCGGCGGCCAGGGTGTCTTCCTGCTTAGAAAAGGCTGAACTTACCCGCCGCCCCGCGGCGAAGCGCCAGGCGTTTTCTGAGCCAGAGGCATGTAAATCCGCTTGCGCGACGCCTGTGGCTGGCCGGCGTAGATTTCCTTGGTCGCTTCGGTGATGACGGCGCCCGAGAAGGTGGCGAAACCGCGCAGGCCCAGTTCCTCCCACGCGCTTGCCGCGCTCAGCATCATCCGAGAACGCGTCGGCGGCACGAACAGCGCGGCCCGGGTTTCCACCGGCGTGAACAGGGTTTCGCGCAACAGAAGCGATAACTGCCGCGGCGTATAGGGCCGCCCGTGGCCGAAGGGCGTACGTTCGAACCGGGTCCACAGGCCGCGCCGGTTGGGCACAACCACAATCAGCCGCCCGCTTCCCGTCAGTACCCGCCACACTTCGCGCATCAGAGGCCGTACCTGTTCGGTACATTCCAGCGCATGCACCATCAGCACCCGGTCAATGCTGAGATCGGGAAAGGGAAGTTCGGCCTCGTCGATCAAGGTGGTCAGCGAGGATCCCTCGCGCGGCCAGTTGAGCACCCCCTGGGATGCCGGCATGGCCGCCAGCACGCGATCGGCCTCGCCCCGGAAGGGATCGAGATAGGGCGTGGCATACCCCAGCCCAAGGACCGCCATGCCTTTGACGTCCGGCCACAGCGCGCGGATGGGCCGGCGGATCATCCGCCTGGCCACGCCGCCCAGGGGGGTGGCGTAAAAATCCCTTAAATCGACCGCGTCCATCCACATGGGGGCAAGATTAACAGAAAATTCCCCGCCAAAGGGGGTAAACTGGATTTTCCGGCGCAAATTTCTGACGGTTAGAGTCTTGCGCCGAAAGCAGGCAAAGGAGAATCTGAAATGCTTAAGCTTATCGCCGGCACCTTAACGGTGATAATTGTCCTTGCCGTTCATCCAGCGCAAGCCATCGAACAGGGAAAACGCGACGATCTTGTCAAACTGTTCTTTCTTTCCGGAACAACCCGATTTTTGGATCAATTGCCGTCTATCATGTCGCAACAGATGCGCGGCATGATTAAAAATAAAGTCCCTAAAATTTCCGAAGAACATTTGAATATTATCAATGAAGAAATCACCAGGGAATTCAAATCTTCCCTGAGCGGATTTTTAGACCTAATGATTCCTCTTTATGACAAGGCCTTCTCTCATCAGGAAATCAAGGACATGATCGTCTTCTATGAAACGCCGACAGGGCGGAAATTGAATAAAATCTTGCCCGATTTGGCTCAAGCAGGTATGGCTCTCGGGCAACAATGGGGAGGAAAGATCGGCCGGCGGGCAGGTGAGCGCGCGGCAAAACGAATTCGCGGACTAGGATATGAATTATGAGGTTGCCGTGACAAAACTTGAGATTCTGCAAATTCCCGTACTCAACGACAACTACGTCTATCTCGCCCACGACGCGGCTTCCGGTGAGACCGCCGTCGTCGATCCAGCGGTGGCGGGGCCGGTGCGGGACGCGCTGACGGCCAAAGGCTGGAAGCTGAGCCACATCCTGAATACCCATCATCACGGCGACCACACCGGCGGCAACCTGGAACTGAAAGCCGC
>JAOUPW010000102.1 GCA_029879665.1 Rhodospirillales bacterium
TTTGATATTATCATATGGCTAGCTAGACTTTCCATGTGTAATTCCAGATATAACCATATTTAAATATAATATGATTTTTCCTCGAAGCATTTAAGAATGAGAGTGAGTTGTGCAACTCCGGTTTCTCGCCGCGAAAGCTTCTGGCTTGGGTCTCGGGAGGCGATAAGGCCCTGATCCATGTATCAATGGGCTCCATTCCGGTTGATTGATCCCCCTGTTCCCGTTAAACAAGCCTCCTATCACTTCTTATTCATATCGTCCACGGAAAATCTGCATGGTCTCGACGGAAACCCCCCTCTGTAATTTCGGCTGGAAAGCCTCTGATTTCAGTCTCAAGGACTTCGATGGCAAGACCTATACCCTCGCGGACGTCAAGGGCCCCAAGGGAACTCTGATAATATTCATCTGCAACCATTGCCCCTATGTGAAAGCGATCCTTGACCGCTTGGTCCGGGACGTGAAAGCCATTCAGGCGGAAGGCATCGGTGTCATCGCCATCATGCCCAACGATCCTACCGACTATCCTGAAGACAGCGTGGAAAATATGAAGGCCGTCGCCGCCAGGAATGGATTTACGTTTCCTTATGTCATCGATGACACCCAGGACGTGGCCCGCGCCTATGGCGCCGTATGTACCCCGGATTTTTTCGGTTTTAATTCCGACCTGGAATTGCAGTACCGGGGGCGACTGGATGCTTCCCGCCTAGAGGCGGCCCCAATCGAAGCAGAAAGAGAGCTTTTAAGCGCCATGATGCTGATCGCCAAAACCGGCCAGGGGCCGAAGGCCCAGATCGCCAGCATGGGGTGTTCCATTAAATGGAGCAATGAATAGCCCTCCCCCCCTGAGGGTTTGCTTTCTCCTCAATAGAGCTATATTTTAGGCTACTTCTGCCCCGCCCGAATCGGGTGGGGCTTATTGAATTTGGAGATTTCCTTGGCTGAAACATCTGATAATTCCCTGTTTCGAGAAATAGACGAAGAACTGAAACAGGAAAAATTTGCCAAGCTGTGGAAACGGTACGGCACTTTTGTAATCGCCGGAGCGGTAGCCTTGGTTGCCGTCGTCGGCGGATATCAGGGCTGGAAAGAATACGACATCCGGACCCGCATGAAAGAGGGTGAAATATTTTCTGCCGCCCTGGCCCTGGCCCGAGATGGCAAATCCAGCGAAACCATCGAGGCCTTCGCAAAGCTCGGCCAGGACGCTGGCGGCGGCTATTCCATGTTGGCCAGGTTCCAAGAAGCGGGACGGATATCGGAAAAAGGCGACAAGGCCGAGGCCGCGAAACTTTACCGCCGGATCGCCGATGACAGCGGCGTTGATGCCGTCTACCGCGACCTTGCCGTGATTCTTGGGACTTTAAATGAAATAGGCAACGCCGATGCCGGATCCCTTCGCAGCCGGCTTGCTCCTTTGACCGCCGGTGACAATCCCTGGCGCTTTAGCGCCAAGGAACTTTCCGCTGTCCTTGCGATTGAGGCCGGTGACAATGCGGGGGCCCGCGAAACGCTTTCGGCGTTGATGGAAGACGAATCGGCACCGACAGGAATCAGGGCGCGAGCCCGTGAAATCCTGGCAACCTTGGGCGGATAAAGGTCATTATAACCGTGCCTAACCTTGTCAATAATAAACAAACTGGACCCCGATCATCCAGATGGTCCGGCGGGATCGTTTTGGTCGCCGCCTTCATATTGTTGGCTGGGTGTAGCGACTACTCCTGGTTCGGTGGCAATGCTAAACCCCCTCTGCCGGGAGAACGCATTTCCGTTCTCATGCACGAACAAGAATTAAAACCGGACCCAAATCTGGAAGCTGAAAAGATTCTGCTTCCGCCGCCGTCGCCGACGGCGGATTGGCCCCAGGCCGGCGGTTATCCCAATCATGCCATGCACCATCTGCAAGTCGGAGGACAACTCCGCCAAGTCTGGTCCGTCAACGCAGGTAATGGGGCCAACAGCGAAGAACTTCTTATTGCCTCGCCCATCATTGCCGAGGGCCGGGTCTATGTCATGGATGTCGATTCCAGGGTCAGCACCTTCGACGCCAACTCCGGGGCTCTCCTCTGGCGGGTGGGGCTCACCCCTGATACGGAAGATGACGGCCACATCGGCGGCGGACTTGGCTACGCCGGAAAAATGATCTTTGCCGCAACCGGTTTCGCTCAGGTCATTGCTCTGAACGCCGAAACCGGCGCCCAGGTCTGGCGCCAGAAGGTTAGCGCCCCTCTTCACGTTGCGCCAACCATCCGCGGCGGGCGGGTTTTTGTCGTCACCATAGACAATAAACTGATTGCCCTCGACATGCGGGACGGTTCCATCTTGTGGACACATGAAGGGCTGGCTGAAGTCGCCAATGTTCTGGGGGGCGCCAGCCCGGCGGTGGATAATGGCATCGTGGTCACAGCCTACTCCTCGGGCGAACTGGTTGCCCTTAAAGTCGATGACGGCCGCGTTCTGTGGACGGAATCTCTCTCGGCGACCCGCCGCCGCACCGGAGAATCATCCACCCTTTCTCATATTCGGGGACGACCGATTATTGATCGGGATAGAGTCTATGCGCTTTCACACGGCGGCTTGATGGCATCGTTTGATCTTAAAAGCGGACAGCGCATTTGGGACAAGGATCTGGGTGGCCTGGAAAGTCCCTGGATCGCCGGCGACTTTCTGTTTGTGATCACGAAAGAATCCGAGCTCGCCGCCTTGTCTCGTGAAAACGGGAAGATTTATTGGGTTCTCAAGCTTCCTAAATACAGCAATCCCGATGATCGTGAAGGGGTTATCAACTGGACCGGCCCTCTCCTCACCAGCGACCGCCTGATCGTGGCGGGATCTCACGGCATTGCGATGTCAATTTCTCCCTATACCGGTCAGATACTGGGAACGGAAAAAATGCCGGCAGGTGTTTCCGTGTCTCCTGCCGTCGCCAATCAAACGGTTTATTTCCTGTCGGACAGCGCGGAACTTATCGCTTACCGCTAGATTTCTAGAAGATTTTAACCATGCCTCTCACCGTGGCCATTCTCGGTCGGCCCAATGTGGGCAAGTCCACTCTATTCAACCGCCTGGTTGGAAAACGGCTTGCCATCGTTGACAATTCTCCCGGCGTCACCCGCGACCGACGCGAAGGGGAAGCCCGAATCGGAGACCTAAGATTTACGGTCATTGATACCGCCGGCCTGACCGAAGCCACCGGCGAAGGGCTGGAGGCGATGATGCGCGCCCAGACCGACCGGGCGGTAGAGGAAGCGGATGTCATCCTAATGGTGATTGATGCGCGCGCCGGCATCACCCCCCTGGATGAACACTTCGCTGTCAAGCTGCGGCAGAAAGGTACCCCGGTGATCCTGGCCGCCAACAAGTGCGAAGGCAGTGGCGGCAAGAGTGGCCTGATAGAAGCCTATGCCTTGGGCCTTGGGGAAGCCCTGCCCCTCTCTGCCGAACACGGCGAAGGCCTGAGCGACCTATACGATGCGCTTAGGCCCTATGTGGAAGAAATCAGCCGCTCGGAAGAGGAAAACGCCGCGCTTGCCCCCGGCGAACCGAAACCCGGCCAGCCCCTGCAACTGGCCATCGTCGGCCGGCCCAATGTAGGAAAATCCACCCTGGTCAATAATCTTCTTGGCAAGGAACGTATGCTGACCGGACCCGAAGCCGGAATCACACGCGATTCCATTGCTTCCGCCTGGACCTTCAAAGGCCAGGAATTCCAGCTGATCGATACCGCCGGGCTCCGGCGCAAGGCGCGCATCTCGGAAAAAATTGAGGAACTGTCCACCAGCGACACGCTACGCACCATCCGCTTCGCCCAGCTGGTGGTGCTGGTCCTGGACGGCGACGACATGCTGGAAAAACAGGACCTGACCATCGCCAGCCTGGTGATCGAGGAAGGCCGTGCGCTGGTCATCGCCGTCAATAAATGGGACAAGGTTAAGGACAAAAAGGAAGCCTTGGGGCGCCTTAATGACCGTTTGCAGACCTCGCTACCACAAGTGCGCGGCATTCCCGTGGTCACCCTTTCCGCGCTTACCGGCAAGGGCCTGGAAAATCTTCTTCCGACGGTGATGAAAACGTACCACATTTGGAACAAGCATATATCAACCGGCCGATTGAATGCCTGGCTCAAAGCCGTAACCGAACAGCATCCGCCGCCGATGTCGAAAGGGAAACGCATCCGGCTGCGTTATATCACCCAGGCCAAGACCCGGCCGCCGACGTTTGCCGTTTTCGCCAGCCGCGCCAAGGACCTGCCACAATCCTACGCCCGCTACCTGGTCAACGCCCTGCGCGATACGTTTGATCTGCCCGGCGTTCCCATCCGCCTATACCTGCGCAAGGGAAAAAATCCGTATGTGGATGGAAAATAGGAAGCCGTCACAAATTCAGCCCCCGCCCCGCTGGTAGCGCCGATCAATATGCGCCTGAAATTCTTCGGCCTCTTCCCGGCTGTAGCCGAAATAGGCAAAGCGGACGTGGGTCACGGGAACGCTCATCAACGCGATCCGGCGTTCGCCGGTTTCGGATAACGTGATTTCAAGGCGCTTGGCTCCGTCGGAGATGACCGCCCGGCTATCTTCGAAGATGTACTCTAGCCTATCCAGGGCGTGCGGCAGCAGGCGGAAGAAATCAGCATGATCGATCCCCATTTCCTTTTCGAAAACGATTTCACCGCTCATGCACAGTCGCCTGACTTAGCTTACCCACCGGCAACCGGCGGCCAGATGGCGAGCGTGTCATTTTCCTGCATGTGATTAGCATCCCGCTCGCTGGGCGCCAGGTAAATTCCATTGAGCAAGACCAGATGGCAATGTTCCTGGGGCAGACCGAGGCGGGCGATCAGGGCCGCCGGCGTCATTCCATCCGCCACTTCCATTTCGGCCTCATTTTTTTCCGCCCCCGCAGGGAGGTATTGGCCGAGCAGGGCATAAAGCTTGATCCTGACCTTCATGAAACGGGAATCAGCTCTGGGTGCAGGCGATATAGGCATCGGCGATCCGATGCGGGTCCGCTTTCAGACGTTCTTTCCACGCGCCAAGGTTTATCTGGCTTTGAATCAATCCACGCAGAACGCCGACATGATCGGTACGGCCCAGACTGAGGGCGCCTACAAGAAAACTGCCGTTGAAGGCCAGGCGGATATATTTGAAGTTCTCCTCGTCCACGACTTCTACGACTTCACCGTCCGCGCCCCCTTCCCACTCGCCGAAAGAACACGAAATCAGGCCAATCGTATCAAGAACGTTCATGTTCAGGCTGCCCTGATAAACGGCTTCACTGCCGGTCATATTCAAGGCGGCGATACGGCCGTGCTCGACCGCCGTGGGCTGAATGGCGTGCACCGACCAGCCACCGGAAAAATCCGGACCCTGGGCGACATCGCCGGCTGCGAAAATATTCTTTTTATTGGAACAAAGGCTATCGTCGACCTTAATACCGACATCGGTTTCGATTCCGCTGCCTTCAAGAAAGTCCGTATTGGGTTTGACGCCAGCGGCAACTACCAGCAAAGCGGCGTTGAGCGCACTGCCGTTGTCCAGGGCAATCTTGAGGCCGCTCCCGGATTCCACGACTTCCATGACCTTGGTCGAAGTCAGGACCGTGACTCCTTTGTCCTCGCACCAGCGTTTGATCATGGTGCCGCCGGTCCGGTCCATCATACGCGGGACCATGCGGTCCTCGGCTTCGACCACGGTCAGATTGACACCGCGCTCGACCAGCGATTCCAGGATGATGCAGCCGATGAATCCGGCCCCCATAAGCACCACGTCACTGCCCTTGACCGCCCGGGCGGCGATGTTGCGCGCGTCTTCCAGGGTCCAGCAATGATGAACGCCGGAAAGATCAAGGCCCGGAACCGGCGGCTTGACCGGGGAGGAGCCCGTCGCCACCAGCAGACGGTCATAGCTTAAACTGTCGCCCCCCCGCAGGGTCACCGTACCCTTTACGGGATCGACTTTTTCCGCCTTCCCCTGAACGTAAGTAATGCCAAGGCTGTCATAATGTCCGGCGGTCTTGCGCAGATAGGTCCCCTTTTCGTCGATCTTGCCGGTCAATACATAGGGAATGGCCATTCGCGAATAGGGCGGTTCGGGTTCGCCGCCGACCAGGGTCACGGTTCCACCGGGATCAAGTTTTCGCAAAGTTTCCGCGGCGATCACGCCCGCCGGCCCCGCGCCCAATATGACGTACTGCATGTCCGCCTCCTGATAAAGAAAGTATCCCGCGCCCTGTTACGAGGCGCGGGAAAAAGCCGTTCACAGACCGATTAGAGACCCAGTCGGCTGATGGTTTCGTTGCTGGGAATACCGTCCGTGGTCCAGCCGCGAAGCGCGTAGTATTCCGGCAGCATTTTATCCAGCTCGTTGACCTTACCCTTGGCCGGGCCGGTCTTGGCCGCGTCCTTCAACAAACGCTTCGGCAGGTTGTCGTCCTTGCCGGTGAATCCAGCATCCATGTTGAACTTGCGCTCCAGATTCCAGATTCGCTCCCCCACCTCGAGCAACTTCTCCGTCGTCCAGCCCGCGCCGCAGGCCGCGGCCAATTGCGGCGCAACGTCGTCCAGCGTCCAGGCAAAACTGGTGAAGATGCAGATGCCCGCCGAATCAAAGGCGGCGGTGGCGTCCTGAAAAGCCTTGACCAACCCCGCCTTGCCCTCGCTGACCAGGGGGTCGGTCTTTTCGGGAATGCCGAGAACTTCAGAAGCCACCGTGTAGCTGCGCAAGTGGCAGGCCCCCCGATTGGAGGTGGCGTAGGTCAGACCCATGCCCTGAATACCCCGAGGATCGTAGGCCGGGAACTCCTGGCCCTTGACCGTCATCGACAGGTCCGGATCGCCA
>JAOUPW010000103.1 GCA_029879665.1 Rhodospirillales bacterium
CAGCCACAGCACGATGATCGGCAGGAACAGGACGCGCGTGATGTTGAAAATTTCCGCGACCTTCAAGGTTTCGATGCCGTCCGGCTGATATGCCAATGCCGCGCCCGCAACCTGGGCCGAATTGAGGATGCCGGTGCCGGCCCAGGCGCCGAACTGGATGTGGCCCAAATTGAGGACATGGCCGATGACCGGGAACAGGAACATGCAGCCCACGCCCCAGATCAGAATAGTGCCGATGGTATAAGCAATCTCGACCGCCTTGGCCTGGACCACGGGGGCCGCGGCTACCGTCGCGGATACGCCGCACACGCCCATGCCGGCGGAAAGCACTCCGCCCATGGAATTGGGAATGTTCCGTCTGCGGCCCATCCATAACACCAATCCGACCGATCCAAGAACGAAGAAGCCGACCATGATCGCCGACAGTTTGCCGAGCGATTGCAGTTCGGCCAGGCTGTAAAGCGTGCCCAGCAGGATGACCCCGGTCTTGAGGCCGAGCCGCGACAGGCGGACGCCGTTCTCCGCCCACTCGGGAATCTTGAACACGTTGACGGTCACGATCCCGGCAAGAATGCCAAGCACCACGTAGTTGAGGCCGAGGACATCATGCAGGTACTTGCCGCCCATGACCGGACCCAGGCTTTTGCTGAGAACGGCCACCCAAGGGTCCACGTACCAGCGGATAAGCATGGCGATCAGAAGGATGAAGATGCCGCCGGCAATACTGGAAAGATAATAATCCAGGTTGCCTTCCTTGTGGCTTCCCCACATATGCCAGGCGCCGATGAGAACGCCGATGATGCCGAATGCATAGCCCATGCCGGTCATCTCGCCGATATATTTTTTATTATGAAGGTAACCTATTAAACCGTTCATGGTGCCGGAATCGGCCAGAAAGGCGACCGCGACGAAGATAATCCCCATGATCAGCAGTGCTGGATGTTTTTTGGTATAAACCATTTACAGTCTCCCAAATTGTTTGGCTCCGTTCAGAAGGAACGGTCCCCTAGAATGTCCGATACATTCCACAAAAAGTAGAAATGGGAAGCTGTTGTTATTAGATGTATGATGGCAAATTAAGTTGGAACGGTGATCAAACTCTTCGGTTTTTTCTCTAGATTATAAAACCGTTCGAATAATTTACCCCCCCATTTCCCCCTACACTCTCAAGAAAAAAAAGTAACATGAGCGTGTATTATCCACAAGAATCTAATATTCAATTTTCGCAATTAATAGTGATTATTAATATCTAATATGGATAATGGCGTTGATATTTTCCCAAAAGGCGAAAAATTTTCGTTATCCGTTATTTAATTTCGGGTTCTCTGATTTTTATGATTCCGCTGTGTCCCGGCCGCGCGAAACGGCCAGGCCAGGTCCTGAACTTTTCAGATTGCCTAAGGTCATTTCAGAGATTTTGGGGGCGGCTAAATTTTATCCTACTGAAAAACAGTTGTTTTTTTTGTTTTCGGAATCAGCAGCATACCCTAATTTCCGGAATTTCAGGCCTTAACATACTAGTAGGTACAATAATATTTATGACGATATACCTATAGTTTGAGGTTTTTTGCCCCGCCCTGAAGACTTCTCCGGGCCGGGGTGAAGCTCAATGTTGGAGGTTTTAACGAAGGAACGAGACGGGAGATCGCCCTCTCGGGGCAGGCACGAATAACCGGAAGGGCCGGCGAGAGGCGGCCACAGGGGAGGCGGAGAGGCCGGCAGAGGGCGAAAGGTCTCCGGCGGAAGGTCCCAGGCTTTGGGTCGGAAGGCCTTTCAGAACGCAGGGCAGGGGACCCCTCTTGCTGGGAGCCTCAGAGCTTCAGAGCCTCAGAGCCCTCAGAGCCCTCAGAGCCCTCAGAGCCCTCAGAGCCCTCAGAGCCTTCAGGCATTCGGAGTCCGTCTCGTCACGGCCGGGGCGTCGGTCCGTTTCATCCAGTTGGGGATGTCGCGCGTGGCCAAGGCGCGGAGCATGAACAGTGCTCCCTGGGCGGCGCGTTCCATCGGCGCCGGATTCTTGTGTACGCGACTCAAAAGAAAACCACCTTCGATCATCGCAACCAAAGTGACCGCAACCTGGTCCGCATCCAAATCCGGATTGATGAGTCCAAGTTGCGCGGCGTCGCGAACCGCGTTGCGAATTTTTTCTTCGACCAAACTAAAATAGTTTGCGATCGGTTGACGAAGTTCATCGTCGGTGAGAATGGAATATTCCAACGCAAGACGTCCAAGACGACTTCCCTTGACTCCGTCACGCTTGCTCAGTAAGTATTCCTCGACGCGGGCAAGTGGCCGTCCCGTTCCATCGAACAGACGGCGTATCTCGGATTGCATTTCAGCCGACACTTGTTCCAGCGCCGCCAGGGCCAGGTCCTTTTTGCCTTTGAAGTGGTGATACAGACTTCCCTGACCGGCGCCACTGGCCTCCAGGACTTTGGCCGGGCTCATGGCTTCGTACCCATGCTCCCACAACAGGTCCTTGGCCGCGCTGAGAAGCGCTTCCCGCTTGGATGACATAGTATTTTCTCCCTGTTCTACCGGTACGTACCAGTAGGTACATTTTTATAAGTCCTTGTTATCCCCTGATCCGATGGCGATTGCAACCTCCGTGTGCCATCCGGGTGCCATAGGGTTGAAAATTGCAAATGATCGTAACGGAAGGGCCGAAATCCTGTGGGATGAACCGTCAACCAATTCAAATAAGCGCGGAATGGGAGAAGGCTCAGCCGCCGAACAGGGCGTCCAGTCGTGGGCCGTAGGTGTCCCGGATGACATGGCGGCGGATTTTCATGGTCGGGGTCATCTGACCGTTATCGATGGTGAAAGGGCCGTCGGCGAGGATGAATTTCCGCACCTTTTCGATATTCGACAGCCGGGTATTCACCCGCTCCACGGCCTCGGCGATCGCCTTCTGAAATTCCCCGTCGCCGGCGAGGACCGCCGGTTCAATTGACTTGTTTCGCTCCATGGCCCAAGCGTGCATCCATTCACCGTCGGGCACCAACAACGCCACCAGATGCGGTCGCCGGTCGCCGTACACCATGGCCTGGAGAATTTCCGGCTCCAAGGTCAAGAACCCTTCGATCCGTTGCGGCGAAAGATTATCACCGCCGGAATTAACAATGATGTCCTTCTTGCGGTCGGTGATGAGCAGACGGCCTTTTTCATCAAGGTGTCCAATATCGCCGGTGTGAAGCCAACCGTCAGTGATGGCCTCCCGGGTTGCGTCTTCATTGTTCCAATACCCCTGCATGACCAAGTCGCCCTTGACGCAAATTTCTCCATCCTCGGCGATCCTGACCTGGGTGTGGATCAGGGGCGGGCCGACGGTGTGCATTTTCGGCCCCGAAGGGCGGTTGACGCTGATCACCGGCGCCGATTCGGTGAGGCCGTATCCCTGCAGAATGCGTAGTCCCAGGGCGGTAAAAAAGATTCCAATATCCGGGTTCAGCGGCGCCCCGCCGGAAACCAGGGCCTTAAGCCGTCCACCGAAGCGGCTCCGCACCTTCTTGCGTACCAGGGCAGTGAGCGCGTGATCGAGCAGCCGCTCTCCCAGGCTTAAAGAATCCGGGTCCTGATAGCGTTTCCGGCCCAGGTTAAGGGCCTTGTTGAACAATTTCTCCTTGACCCCGCCGGCCTGTTTGACGCCCCGGCTAATGCGCGCGTGCAGGGTTTCGTAAAGCCGGGGCACCGCCGTCATGATGGTCGGCCGGGCTTCCAGCATATTGGCGCCCAGGGTATCGGCGCCTTCGGCGTAATAGATCTGGGCGCCGATGGACATCGGGAAGAACTGTCCGGCAGTGTGTTCATAAGAATGGGACAGAGGCAGGAACGACAGGAATACTTCTTTCCCCAGGCCTAATTCCATCAAGGCGTCGGCGGCGCCGGCGCAATTGTGCAGGATCGATGAATGATCCAGCATCACCCCCTTCGGCGCGCCGCCGGTGCCGGAAGTATATATGATGCAGGCGGTGTCGTTGCGGCGGATTTTAAGAGCGTCGGCGACCATGTTGGCGTGGGTCTTGTCGCCCCGGGTCAATGCGTCGCGCCAGGGGATGACCTCGGCACTCAGGTTCTGGCCCCGGTCCGGCGCTTCCATGGTGATGACGAATTTCAGTTTGGCGGATTCGTGGGCCGCCGGCAGAAACCGTTCCGCCAACCGCTTGGTCGACAGGATCGCGCCCTTGGCGCCGCTATCCTGAAGAATGTGAAGGTGATCGGCCACCGAATTGGTGGTGTAGGCAGGCACCGTGATGGCGCCGGCGGCCATGATCGCGAGATCGGAAATCAGCCATTCCGGGCGGTTTTCCGCAACCAGAACCACCCGGTCCCCCTTGCCGATCCCGAGCGCCTGCAGACCCCGGCCCAGTTCGCTGACCTGGGCGGCGACCTCCCGCCAGGTCAACGCCTGATAACGGTCGTCGTGCTTGGCCCACAGGAACGGCGCTTCGCCGTGGGCTTCCACCTGTTCGAAGAACATGGTGACAAGATTGGGCCAGGCCTCGAATTTCGGCGTTGCAACCATGTTGTTGAGTCTCGAGTGACGTAAAAAGAATTTCTGAAGTTCGCCACATTACATGTTTCAGGCTCGGGCTAAAACCCTCCTATACGATGAACAGGTTGTCCTTGAGTCGTCGAGCCTGGGAGTCAGCGAGACTTGAGTCCGGCGAATCTGGGCTTTCACGCCATGGGACAGGGGGGCTTGAATCGGGGGGGCGGCGGATGCCTTCCAGCGCATGGCAGAACGGCGTCCCGGGGGTGGGCGATGCCTGAAAATTACGACAGATGGGTTCGCCTTTTTTCCACCAGGGCCAAACCCGGGAAAAAAGTGTCGGAAAATTATACAGTTTAGCCAGAATGGCATGATATGGGCTAAACCCTGGAAGTATGGGATTTTACAACGCTGCTTTCCGATATAATACCTACAATAACACAATTAAAGGTTTTATTTCTTATTTAGTAGACCAATTATAGGTTTTGTTTGTCATGTTCGTTTACACTAATAAACAAGTATCGTTTTAATTCACCGCCCAATCCCTTGAAAATATTAAAAACAAAACAACTGGCACGAGTATTGCTGTGTTTCATGGTGCAATTTTAAAGAGTTTATTCAGAAGTTCATTTTTATGGAGTGGGGGCAATGTCTGGTAAATCCTGGTTCGGGGAAAAAACCGTCAAATCATTGAGTGGTGCCGTCCTGGCGGGCGTTATTGCATTTTCCGGAGTTTCTCCGGTCCATGCAGCACCGTTCGACTTTAATGGTGGTGCGGATTTCGCGACCGACACTTATGGATATTACTACATGATGACCGGCGGGCTATTTCCCACGGGGAATACTCCCAACGGTTCTCGCACCAGCACGCCGAACGGCGGAACCTTTCGCTTCTTAAACGACGAAGCCGCCTGGGGACATCCCACAAATGTGTGGCGAAAGGACGGTTGGTTCCCGGAAAACGCCAGCTTCGCGATGACCTTTAAAAACGGTGGCGCAACCGTCTACGATAACAATGGGATTGAAGCCGGTACATACGGAAATTACTACGACGCAACGGGCCTTGCAAATTCGGGAAGCAAGCCCGGTCTCTACCGCGGTTACAGCATGGCCAATAACTGGGACTGGATTTACGCCGGTTATTTCCTGGTTCAAGAAACCATGACCATCGATACCATGATCGGGTATTTCGACGAAAACTCTGGGTTTAACCGGAATAACCCAAACATCGGCTACATGATGAATATCTGGTCCAATATAGCCGATGATCTTCTTCCCGTGAACACGGGCTCGTTTCGGGGGGATGTATTTCACATGAGTACCCTGACCAATCCCGGCGATTTTTCCACCAGCGATACGGGCGTTGACCGAATTTTTGGTGATGATTACGGCAATGTTCACGACGATATTTTCAGGTTGTCGCTCAATCTTACCAGATCGATAACATTGGATCCGGGTATTTACTGGTTCAGCCACAGTGCGCAAATTGTACCCGAACCCGGCACCCTCGCGCTTTTCGGTTTCGGTCTCGCCGGGCTGGGCGCCCTGCGCCGCCGGCGGAAAGCCGCTTAGCTGCTTGATAGGGCGCCGGTTTGAATCTGTAAGGGATGGCGCGGCCATTCAGGGTGTTTTGCGTCGTATCGAAATGGGCCGAATGCCGGCCGACCGGAGGTTTCGCGCGTTAGTTTTTTTTACGTTAAGAGTGAGGATTAACGGATTTTTTAGTGAAATATTCTTCGAAATAATAAATTGGATAAATTGTCTCGGGATTTTTCGGAACAATCACAACAAGTGCGAAAATGCGCTTTAAGCACTTTTTTTGGGGGTGAAATACAATGTCCAACAAAACCTGGTTCGGGAAAAATATCGTCAGTTTACTGGGCGCCGCCGTAGTCTTGGCCGCGCTCAATTCACCGGCCCGCGCGACGGAGGTGACGTTTACATTCGATCCGGACGATTTCATCCAGCTCTACAGCACGACGCCCCTGCCGGTAAGTGGCTATCCGACAAGCCATAACAAATACGAGCAGGATTATCCGCGCCGCGTCCACGAAACGTGGGGCGGCATCATGAACAACACCTTCGGTAGCACCGATGCCCGAACCGATCAGGAGAGCCAGGACGCTTATATCGCGTGGCGCAATTCTCTCGACACTGCGAATGAAGGAATCGGCAGCTTCAATATCTGGCTGCACGACAACACGAACGCCTGGAACTGGGGTGAGCGGCTGGTGTCGAATCCGGATTTCATGCCGACCGCAACGGCGGCTTCGGGTTGGCAGTCCGTGGCTATGGCGAACCCGTGGGGGTCGGGATGGCTCGTGGAATGGTG
>JAOUPW010000104.1 GCA_029879665.1 Rhodospirillales bacterium
ACCATCAAGGTGGCATGCCCCTGTTTTGTGAGGTCCTGCAAATATCGAACCTTGTCGCCGGGGGATTGCGCGGCTTTCCAATCTGAAATCCCGGTATCACCAGCAACGGCGGAGACGGCGGCGGAGCGGTCGCCCGATAAAAGCGCAATTCCCATGCCCTCTGCCTTCAATTGGGCAATCACGTCGGCCACGTCCGGGCGTAGCGGATCGGCAAAGCGGAACTGGACCGGCGGTGCGCCGGGCCGCGCGAGCCAGAGTTCAGGAGATGTGTCGCCGGATGCCCGTTCTTCGGGTACGCCACACCAGTCCCGACGGCCGAGGCGGATTTCTCCGCCCGCATTCTCAAGGATCAGACCCGCGCCGGGAATTTCCGAGACACCGCTCCGGGGCGCCTGACCGGGGCAAAGCCGGCTAAGGGCGCGGGCCAGTGGATGGCTGCTGTTGGCGGCGATGGCCGCAGCAAGACCCAGGTCATCGGAAGCGATGGCATCCTTATTGGAAAGCTGTAAGGTTCCTGTTGTCAGGGTGCCGGTTTTGTCAAAAACCACACTGTCCGTTTTCGCCAGGCGCTCCAGTGCCGTTCCCGATTTAATCAGCACCCCCCGGCGCATAAGGCGTGAAGCCGCCACCACATGCACCACGGGCACGGCCAGCGCCAACGCGCACGGGCAGGTGATGATCAGAACCGAAGCCGCAATCAGCAAGGCGTCCTGCCAAGGCATGGCGGTCAGCCCGACCCAGCCGAGAAATGAAATCAGAGCGACGCCGTGCACCACCGGGGCATAAAGCCGGGCTATCCGCTCTGACAGGGTGACATAGCGGCCCCGTCCCTGCTCGGCGATTTCCATCATCCGCGCGATTTCAGCAAGAAGTGTCTGCTCGCCCGTCGCCGTCACGCTGATTCGAAGGGGCGCAGACTCATTAAGGGTTCCGGCATAAACCAAATCATCTTGCTTAACCCCAACGGGAAGTGACTCGCCGGTGATCAAGCTGCAATCCAGTTCCGACACGCCATCAAGGACGACCCCGTCCACGGCGATTCGTTCGCCGGCGGCGACCAGCACCGTCATATTCTTCTGTACGGAACGGGGGTCGAAAAAAGTGCGCGTGCCGTCTTCGTTGAGGACGGTCACGCTACCGGCGGTGATCGATGTCAGGCGTTCTGCCTGGGCGTGGGCGTGACCCCGCGCCCGGAGATCGAGGTAACGGCCAATAAGGAGAAAGAACAGAAGCATGGTGGCAGATTCAAAATAGACGTGACTTCCACCGCGGATGGTTTCGAACAAACTCATACCCGCCGTCAGAATAACAGCAAGTGAAATCGGCACGTCCATGTTGGTGCTGCCCCGGCGAAGGGCTGCAAAAGCAGAGCGGAAGAACGGACGCCCGGCATAGGCGATTGCAGGGAGCGCGATCAGGGCGGAAAACCAGTGCATTAGGGTGCGCGTCGCCGGCCCGCTGCCGCCGCCCTGCCCTTCGCCAGCGCCCGACCAGACCGAAACCGACAGAACCATCACGTTCGCAGCCGCAAAGCCGGCAACCGCCATGGCACGCAGCAGTTCCTTTTGTCGTTTCCGGCTATCCTGTTCCAGAAAGGCGGGGTCATAGGGCAGAACCCGATAACCAAGCTTGGTCACGGCGGCCAGAATTTCGGCAATATCGCCATCCGGGGGACTCCAATCAAGACGGAGCCTGCGGGTAGTCATGTTGAGCCGGGCTCCGGTCACTCCGGGACAGCGGGCAAGCACGGTTTCGATCAACCAGACGCAGGCGGCGCAATAAATACCTTCGACCATCAGGTAAAGCGTCATGGTGCCGTCTTCGTTTTCGTTGGCGAAGGGGGTTGGGTCGAGAATGGGGTGATTTTCGTCGGGCCGGTTGGCAACGGCCTCCGGGTCGAGTATGCGGCGCTTGTAATAATCGCCGAGTCCCGCACCCTGAATCAAAGCAAATGCCGCCTCGCAGCCCGAACAGCAAAAATCGGCACCGTGAACGCCCGTTGTTTCCGCAACCTCAAGACCGCAATGGCGGCAGGCCGTCATTCGGGCACGATCACCCGCTTGACCATCTGGTGGATATTGCCCTGCGCGTCCTGGGCAACAAGGCGAATATCCCACTGGCCGGGAAGGGAAAATGTGGTGGGCGCGGCGTACAGTCCGCCCCCCCTGTCTTCGAGAACAATTTCTCTATCGAAGCCTTCGTGAACGGGGCGCACAAGATATGCGCGGACCGAAAGGCGTGAAAGGGGGTTGCCGTCGGCATTGGCATAGCGGACGCGAACTTCGTGAGCGTGTGTTTCCGCTGCATCCGCCGGCGAAACCAAAGAAACATGCGCCTGCCAGCCAAGTACTTTCTGCCGGCGCGCGCCTTCCAGGTTTTCATTATAGGCGATACCCTTGAGGTAATAATCCTTGGTTTCAAGGCCCGTCCAGGTAGTAAGCGCGAGGGTAATCATGACCCCATTCACAATGACGACGATCAACATACCGCCGATAAAAATCCAGGGAATCCACAGACTTTTGCGTTCTGGCACGCTCATGGCGGTCATTTTATCGCTGGCCGTTCAACAGAAAACAAGACACGGTTCTTCGCAAACCCCGCCCGGAATGGACACCCGCAAAATGGAATGAAGGCCGTTATTGGCCACCGCCGAGCGAGTGAACGTAAATGCTCACCTGTTTCAGGGACACGGGATCAAGTCGGCCTTCCCAAGAAGGCATGACGCCGAGCTTGGGCCGGGTAATTTGGCCGATAATGGACGCACGGTTTCCGCTATGGAGCCAGATCACGTCGGTCAGATTGGGTGCGCCCAGTTCCTTATTGCCCTTGCCGTTATCGCCATGACAAGCCGCGCATTCCGCAGCAAAAACTTTTTCGCCGCGCTTTGCCGAGTCACTGCCGCCGCCGCCGGAAAGTGACAGAACATAATCGGCCACGTCGGCGATTTGCGCCTCGGTCAGGAGCTTCTCGGCGCCAAACGGAGGCATTTCGCTGACGCGGGCTTCATCGTGGCCGCTACGTATGCCGTAGCGGATGGACGTATAGATGCTTTCCACGTTTCCGCCCCACAGCCAGTCGTCATCGGCGAGGCTCGGATACCCCACGTTGCCCGATCCAGCAGCGGCATGGCAGGGCGCACAGTTCTCAGCAAAAATGGCACGGCCCCCGGCCATGGCGTAGGTTCGAAGCTCGTTGTCCTTGGCAATATCGGTCACGCTTGCGCTTTCAAAACGGCTTATCCAGCCGGAACGGCTTTTTTTAACCTCAGCCAGGGTCTTGGCATGCTCCGCCCGCGAGGAATAACCGATGGCGCCCTTGGTGAAGTCACTTAAGGATGGCCACGCGGGATAGACGATCCAGTAGCCGACCGCCCAGACGATTGTCGCGTAAAACACGTAGAGCCACCAGCGGGGCAAGGGCGTGTTCAATTCCTTGAGCCCATCCCATTCATGACCGGTGGTTTCGCGGCCGCTGAGAGCGTCCTTTTCAGCTTCAGCCATGATCAGTCTCCGTCAAATCATCCTCGAACACGATCCGGGCATCTTGCTCGAACCGTTCCTTGTTCTTCGGCCAATAGGCCCACACTACTATTCCCAGGAAGGCGATCATCAGCCAGACCCCCCAGAAGGGACGCGCCATTTCGGAAAGTGCCATCCAATCCATCATGTGCCTCCTAACGATAGGCCATTTCAGGCTTGAAGCTGGTGAAATCCACCAACGTGCCCAGCATTTGCAAATAGGCGATCAAGGCGTCGAGTTCCGTAACCCGCGAAGGATCACCATCGAAATCGCCGATAACGACTTTGGGATAACGCTGCTTCAACTCGTCCGCGTCGCCGTTTTCACCGTTGCCCTGGGTTTTTAAATCCTTGGCGGCATTGGCGATCTGTTCGTCGCTGTAGGGGACGCCAAGGGCGGCAAGGGTCTTCAGGTGATCCGCGATATCATCGAACGAAAGCTCGGTTTTGGCCATGAAGGAATATCCGGGCATAATCGATTCCGGGACCACGCTACGCGGATTGATCAAATGCGCCACATGCCAGTCGTTGGAGTATTTGCCTCCGACGCGGGCGAGATCGGGCCCGGTCCGCTTCGACCCCCACTGGAAAGGCTTATCATACATACTTTCCGCAGCGAGGCTGTAGTTGCCATAGCGTTCGCTTTCGTCGCGGAAAGGGCGGATCATCTGGCTGTGGCAGAGATAGCATCCTTCGCGAACGTAGATATTACGTCCGGCAAGCTCCAACGGCGAATAGGGGCGCATGCCGTCCACTTTTTCGATGGTTGAATCCATGGTGTAAAGCGGAACCATCTGCACCAGCCCGCCAATGGAAATGGTGATAAGGATACCGATGGCGAGAAGGATGATATTCGTTTCAAATTTATTTTGCATATCTTATCCTCCCCCTCAACCGGCTGAACTAACGGCGGGTTCGGCAAACGAAGACTCTTCGCGCAACTCCCCCTTCGTCGTCTTCCACAGGTTGTAAACCATGATCAGCGCGCCCAGCAGGAACAGGACCCCGCCCAGCGCCCGGATGATGTAATAGGGGTGCATGGCTTCAACCGTTTCAATAAACGAATATTGCAGAAAGCCGAAGGAGTCGTAGGAACGCCACATAAGTCCCTGCATGATACCGGAAACCCACATCGAGGTGATGTAGAGCACGATACCGATGGTGGCGATCCAGAAATGCCAAGTCACCAGTTCCAGGCTGTAAAGCCGTTTCCGATTCCACAGTTTGGGAACCAGGAAGTAGATGGTGCCAAAGCTGACGAAAGCCACCCAGCCGAGCGCGCCGGAATGGACATGGCCGATGGTCCAATCGGTGAAGTGGCTAAGCGAGTTCACCGCCTTGATTGACATCATCGGCCCTTCAAAAGTGCTCATGCCGTAAAATCCGACCGAGGTGATCATAAAACGGATAATGGGGTCGGTGCGCAGTTTGTCCCAGGCGCCAGATAGGGTCATGAACCCGTTGATCATTCCGCCCCACGAGGGCATCCACAACATTATCGAAAAGGTCATCCCCAGAGTCTGCGCCCAATCGGGCAGGGCCGTATAAAACAGGTGGTGGGGGCCCGCCCAGATATAAAGGAAAACCAGGGACCAGAAATGAATTACCGATAGACGGTAGGAATAGACCGGCCGCTCCGCCTGCTTCGGCACGAAATAATACATCATGCCGAGAAATCCCGCCGTCAGGAAAAAACCGACTGCGTTATGCCCATACCACCACTGGGTCATGGCGTCCTGGACGCCGGACCAGATTATGTAGCTTTTCGCGCCCATGAACGACACCGGCAGGGACGCGTTATTGACCAAGTGCAGGACCGCAATGGTCAGGATGAACGCCATGAAGAACCAGTTGGCGACATAGATGTGCGGCTGGTTGCGCTTCAGCACGGTACCAGTGAACACCACCAGATAGGCAACCCACACGATGGTCAGCCACAGGTCCACATACCATTCGGGTTCCGCGTATTCCTTACCCTGGGTGATGCCCAGCACGTACCCCAACGCCGCCAGGACGATAAAAATCTGATAACCCCAGAAAACGAAACCGGCCAGCAATGGCCCCCCGAAAAGAGTTGCCTGGCAAGTGCGCTGCACCACATAGAGGCTTGACCCGATGAGGATGGAGCCGCCGAAGGCGAAGATCACCGCCGAAGTGTGCACCGGACGCAGGCGCCCGAAAGTGGTCCACTCCAAGTCCAGGTTGAGGACCGGAAACGCGAGCTGAAAGGCGATAATAACGCCGACCAAAAACCCGACGACGCCCCACAACACGGCGGCGACGGTAAAGTTTC
This sequence comes from Rhodospirillales bacterium, assembly GCA_029879665.1. Classification (GTDB taxonomy): domain Bacteria; phylum Pseudomonadota; class Alphaproteobacteria; order Rhodospirillales; family JAOUPW01; genus JAOUPW01. The sequence continues at coordinate 5,812 of JAOUPW010000104.1, forward strand.
GGACGATATCCATATTGTAGACAGGAAGGGCGGACTCTGTTGTGCCCGAGACGGCGCCGGTTGGGGACATAAGACTCTCTCCCGGTTGAAGGCAATCAGTGCCTGATAATAGTCATAACTGGCTCAGACTCACTACTTTTTTTGAGTCGTTGATATTTTTCTTGAGACTCCTGCGCGCAAAGTGCAAGAGAGCATCCTGCTTAGAATCGCAATAATGTATGCCATTCCCGGTTTATGGTATTTCATTCGCGTAAAATACAATAAAATTAGAGGGCAAAACCGCGTCCGACCACGTGCCCTCAGGGTCGAAGGGATCGGTCAGGAGGACCGGTCCGTCAGAAATTCGACCCCGGCACTATACTGAAATTGACCGCTGTTTGGGCTGATTTTTAAACAAATGAAGCCCGACCCGACGACCTGCGCGTTAGCGCGTTGTCGCCGAATCGGGCACCTTGGAAACGGGAGTCTTAAATTGTTAGTTGGGATATTTGGCCGCGATTTCCTTTAGACGGGCCATAACCTTGGCACCGACCATGTCTTCACCCAAATCTTTCCAGACGGGCGCCACCGCCTTCTGCCAGAGCTTCTTCTGCTCCGGCGTCAGGGCATGGATCTTGGTTCCCGCTTTTCTCATGAAATCGTTGGCATCGTTATTGATTTTCGCCGCGTTTTCCCAGTTCCACTTGGTAGTCGCGTCCAGAGCCTGCTGTACGCCGGCCTTCACGTCGGTAGGCATACCGTCCCACCATTGCTTGTTGGCCCCGACGATATAAAAACTGGTGACGTACTGGTTGAGGATAATGTGATCGACGAGCTTATAAATGCTGGAGCCTTTCCAGGCATTCGGCGTCGGCTCGGCGGCATCGATCACGCCCTGTTGCAGGGCGGTGGGCACTTCGGACCAGCTCATACCGATAACGTTGGCGCCAATTGCCTTCATGGTCTTAACGAAAATCGGAGCGGACTGCACCCGGATCTTCATGCCTTTCCATCGTTTTTC
>JAOUPW010000105.1 GCA_029879665.1 Rhodospirillales bacterium
TAGACGCAATGGAGAAAGCGCCGACCCCCGCGCCAATCCGCCGTCGCGGCTTTGGGCGCCCATGTCGCGCGAAGGATATAAGGATCTTAAGGGGCGGATTCCGCTGTGTCGCAAACCCTGTTTTATTGCAATTTCCGGGCGAACCGATCAGAACGGCGACGGCGTGTTAGCGTAATTACAATAAGATCAGGGCATTTCCATCGATTCCGATAAAACCGGAAATGCTTTGGCAGGCTTTAAATTACACCGCCGGATCGGAGCGCCAAAATTTCATCCGCGTTCAAGCCGACGAAAGTTTTCAATACATCGTCCGTGTCGGCGCCAAGTATCGGCGGTGCCGATTTGATTTTCGCTTTTGTGTCTGAAAATTCATAGGGAATACCGAGCATCCGAATCATTCCGGCGGTCGGGTGATCGACTTCCTCAACCATTTTATTTGCCTTCGCCTGTTCGCTTTCAAGCGCCTGCTCTACCGTATTCACCATGCTGCAGGGAATACTCAATGCCTCAAAAGTGGCGATCCATTCTTTCGCTGATTTTCCGGACAGGGCGTCCTGGATCAAAGCATCAATGGTCTCGCGGTTCCCTACCCTGGCGGCATTGGTCTTGAAGCGGTCGTCAGCGGCCCATTCGGGATGATCGAGAGCTTTCGCCAATTGGGCGAACTGGTTGTCATTACCGATGGCCAACGCGATTTCGCCTTGGCCGCAGGGGAATTCGCGGTACGGCACAATATTGGGGTGACCGTTTCCGAAGCGCCCCGGCGGTTTGGTGCTGATAAGATAATTGGACGCCACATTCACCAGCATGGAAAGGCTGGTGTCGAAAAGGGTGACGGAAACTTTCTGGCCCCGCCCGGTGCGCGCTCTGGCCGCGATCGCCGCCGTAACGCACATCGCCGCATACATACCGGTACAGACATCGACGATGGCGACGCCAAGTTTCATAGGGCCCCCGGATGCATCGCCGGTGATGCTCATGAGGCCGCTTTCCGCCTGCAACAGAAAATCGTAACCCGGCATCCCGCCCTTGGGGCCGCGGTCGCCGTATCCGGTAATCTGGCAGTGAACAACCTGTGGCGCATTTTGCTCCAGCCATTCGGCCGTAATACCCCAGCGGTCAAGAGTCCCGGTTTTGAAGTTTTCGATAAGAACGTCCGCCTGGGTCAGCATCTTTTTCAAAATATCCAGGCCGCGCGGATCCTTTAAATTCAACGTAACGCTGCGCTTGTTGCGATTGACGCCCAGGAAATAGGCCGCTTCCGTTCCCGCGAACGGCGGCCCCCACGCCCGCGTATCGTCGCCCGATCCGGGTCGTTCGACCTTGATGATCTCCGCGCCCATATCACCCAGGTTCATGGTGCAAAAAGGACCGGCCAGCACCCGGGTTAAATCAATAACCCGGATTCCGCTGAGCGCCCCTTCGGATTTTGCTTCGGCCATGACCCTTAGCCCTTCGGCGGGGCGGTATTTTCATCGTTGGCAAGTCCTTCAAGGTAATCGTCCAAAACGGCCTTGTTGCGGGTACGGAATTTTTTGAAATCAGGTTTTCTTTTTTCAAGAAAGGCATGCATGCCTTCCATCGCTTCCTCGGACCCCCAGACATGGGCGAGAAGTTCCATGCCTTGCTGCCAGGAGGCGTAAAGTTCATCGGATTCGAAATTCAGTGATTTCTTGGTCATACGGAGGGTTTGGGGGCTTAGCCCCTTGATGGTTTCGCACCATGCCTCTGTTTCCGCGAGCAGATCGGCCTTCGGCACACACCTGTTGATCAGGCCGACTTCGACGGCTTCCTTGGCGCTGAAGGTGCGGCAGGTAAAGATCATTTCCCGCGCCAGCCGCTCGCCGATCAATCGGGGAATATACTGGGTTGCGCCGACGGTCGGGCAGGCGCCCACTTTCGCCCCGGTTTGTCCGAAGAAGCCGTCTTCCGCGGAAATAACCATATCGCACCAAAGCGCCAGTTCATGACCGCCGCCCATGCAGGCCCCATGAACCATGGCGATGACCGGAATCGGCAGGCCCCGGATCATCATCGCCAGGCCCTGCATCCGGTCGTTCCACTGGGCCGCGTTGGTCCAGTTGAGCCGCATCATGGCGTGAAAGTCGCCCCCGGATGAAAAAGCCTTATCGCCCGCGCCGGTCACCACGGCGACCGCAATGGAAGGGTCGTTCTTCGTCAGGCTGAAGGCTTCGGTCAATTCGTCGAGCGTTTGTTCGCGAAATGCGTTTCGCACTTCCGGGCGATTGATGGTGATCCAGGCAACGCCGTCTTTAACTTCATACAAGACTTCCTTGAATTTCGCATCGCTTCCCATCGAAAATCTCTCCTTCTCTATATTCTTCACAGTTGCCGGCAGGTGAATGGTTGGGGGTAATCGAAAAAAATTCGTAATCGGCTATATTCGCTCAGGCTTCCTCCAACTCGATCAGGGCGCCGGAAAAATCCTTGGGGTGCAGAAAAAGTATCCGCTTTCCATGCGCCCCGATTGCGGGTTCGCCACTGCCGATTGTACGCGCGCCGTTGTCAATCAGTCGGTCCCGGGCGGCGATGATGTCGTCCACTTCGAAACAGACATGGTGAATACCTCCGGATGGATTGCGTTGCAAGAATTTGGCGATGGGCGACTCAGCGCCGAGAGGATGCAAAAGTTCTATTTTAGAATTCGATAATTCCACGAAGACAACCCGGACCCCTTGTTCCGGGAGGTCCCTGGGCGCAGAGACCGTGGCGCCCAAAGCATCCCGATACTGGGCGCTGGCGGCATCCAGATCGGGAACCGCGATCGCCACATGGTTTAAATTGCCGATCATATTATTTTTTCACCCCCGAGCCGCATCAGAAGGATACAGGATTTAGATTGAGAGAGACGAATCAAAGCGCCGCCCCCCAGCTCTCGACCAATTCGGTCGCGATCGCCGCGAGTTTCGGCTCGATGGGCGGCAACCGGCGGACCGTGGACGCCCGGGGCACCTCCCAACGGATTCCCTCAAGGGCTTCGTCCTCCCCAACCCCGTCGGCGAGCGCATCGAGGGTGAGTTCGCCGGCGGCAAAAGTGAACCGGGCGCGGGGCGTCATCAGGCAGGTCGGCCCCCTGCCCCGCGGGCGGCGGCCTTCCGGCCCTTTCTCCCCGCTCCACAATCCGGGGCTGGTTATGAAGTCGACCTCGGGCACAAACCGCCGGGGGTCGTGGGGCATCATGATGATGACTTCGCGGGCGAGAAGGGCGATATCGTGGGCGCCGCCGGAGCCGACCATGCGCACCTTGGGCTTGGCATAATCGCCGATAACCGTGCTGTTGAGATTGCCGAACCGGTCCACCTGGGCCGCCGAAAGAAGCCCCCGGTCCAGGTAGCCTTGTTGGAGCATGGCAAACACGCCCAGGCACGAAGTCACCATGGACGTGTTGGCAACAACGGTCGGACTGCCGGTTGAAAGGGGCGGCACCGGAGGGTCAGAGTCGACGGCCCCCGATTCATAAACCAGCACCATGTCCGGCGCGTGATGGCGTTTGGCCGCCATGGCCGCCAGGGAAGGCACGCCGATGCCGACGAAACAAACCTGGCCGTCCATGATTTCGCGGGCGGCCAGGCCGACGAAGCGGGCCGACTCGGAAAGTTCGGCCGTCATGACAGGGTCTCCAGATTACGGCCCCGGGCGGCGGCCAGGGCTTCGAGCAGGCCGGGTTCCAACCGCTTCAAATAGGCGCCGAACTCCGGCACTCGGCGGATTTCAGCGTCGATCCACTCCGTAAGTTTTTTGGCGTCGCGGGCAAGCTGGTCCCAGGCGGAATAGGCCGCGTCGTCGCGCCCGTAAAACCCCTCGACATAAGAAGGATGGGCGCCCCATGGGACGTGGCAGACCGCGGCAACGCGGAAACCGGGCACGATCGTCCGCTCGGGCCGGCTTCTGATCTCTTCCCGGCTCACGATCCGCTCGACGGTGGCGACGACGTTCTCACTTGCCAAGGCGCCGTCCACCGTATCGCCGGGCAGGCCGTACATCTGCACGTTTCCGTCCTCGTCGGCGAATTGCCCATGGATGATCGCAACATCCGGCCGAAGGGCGGGGACCGCAGTGAGGGGTTCCCCGGTGAAGGGACAGGTGACCGGGCGGATGTCGATGGAGGCATTGGGCGTGTCGCCGCCGGCCAGGGTCGCCGTCGGCAGGAAGGGAACTCCGAGGGCGCCGGCGTGAAGGCGCAGTACCATGGCGAAGTTGGTCCAGTCCTCGGTTTCGATCTCGCCGGCTTCGACCGCGCGCCGGTAAGCGTGAGCCAGTCCGACCCCCGGATTTCCCAGATAACCGAAAACGACTTTGCGCACGCACCCGGCCGCGATCAGCAGATCGAACAGGATGTCCGCCCCGGATCTGCAGAGGACGAGATCTTTTCGTTGCTGGCGGATGATTTCGTGCGCCGTGGCGAAGGGAATGCATTGTCCGAATCCGCCGACGAACACCGTGGCACCGTCCGGAATGTAAAGGGAAACGGCTTCCTTGAGCCCAATCAGCTTTTTAGTCATAACTTACCGTAACCGGATCCCTTGTCGACGCCGCCTTACACTTTTTGCCCCGGCCACTTTCGGCCGGCGCCCTGGCGCCATGTGATGCTCTGATTGGCTCTTTGAAATCTTTTGAAGACTACGGCAACGAGAAATAGATAGCAAGGCGGCGGCACGGTTGAGATTAAAGCTGTTTCGATGGCGGAAAACCGTCGCGGAACAGGTTGCGTTCAGTCGGATTTATCGCCGATTTCCGAGCGGAACAACTCGAATTTTTTACCGGGGACGCGAAGGTCTTCTGTCTTGTGAACGAATTCAAACTGAAAGGAATGACCGAAGGCTTTGGCGAAATGGGCGGCAAGCGCCTTCATCTGATTTTTCGTAAGCGGCGCGTCGCTCACCGCGGTCATTGTTATGTTTTCAAGCGAAGTCTGAACCAACTGGTATTGACGGACGGGAGCGAGTTTGAGGATCGCTTTTTCGTCGAAATTGGGATGCACATGTTCCCCGCCCGGCAGCACCACCAGATTGCGTTCGCGGCCGACAATCCGTTTTAACACCAGCAGGCCGCGTCCACAGGGGCATGGCCCGCCGACTTCGGCGTAATCGCCGAGGTCATAGCGGATCAGGGGCGTGCCGAAGTTCTGCAAGGTGGTGACGACGACGCGCCCGGTTTCGCCGGGGCCGCACGGATTTCCCCCGGCATCAAGCACCTCAACCAGCAGACTTTCCCCCTGGACGTGAAGATTGCGCTCTTCCCGGCATTGATGCGCAATGGTGTTCAGTTCCTGGGCGCTGTAGATATCCGTTACCGGCACGCCCCAGGTCTCCATGCATGCCTCGAACAGGGACCCATCGACCGCTTCGCCGTAGGTCCTGACTTCGCGGATCGATTTCGGCCGGACGCCGGTTTTGGCCGAATGACGGATCAATTCCCGGAGCACGCTGGGATGGGATTGAAAGTAATGGGGATCGATCTTCGCCATTTTTTCAAGAATGGTCCCGACCGGCTGGGAAATATCTTCCACATATCCGGGGCCGGTGCGGTAGGCCGGTGCCCAGGGCCGGGGCGGTGACGGTTTGTCGATCATCCGGAGCGTCAGGTTGCGGCCGGTAAAATCGCGGCGGTGCCAGTGATGGCCGCGCAGGGTGAGGGCCGCGAGGTAAAGACCGGTGACGGCGGTGCCCTTGACCACCAACGGCCGCCCGGTGGACCCCGAAGTGCTGACGTCGAACATTCGGCCGTGACCCCGGGGCAGTGTCCGGCTGATAATCCCGCCGCCGGCCGCCTGGATCTCCTCCTTGCCGAGAAGGGGGATGCGGCGGAATTCATCCATAGTCAATTTCTTTCCCCGCCCGAGGCCGTCGAGAACGGACAGGCGTTCCCGGTAGAATGGAACCAGACGGCGGGCGTGCTGAAGAAGGTTCCCAGCCTGCAATAACTGGATGCGCAGCATCTGTTCCGGCCGCCACCACTGGCTCAACTCGAACTGCTGCAACAGGGACAGCAGCAGCGCATCCTTGCGCGCGGGAAGGGCCGGCCAGACAACGCCCCGGATCCCGGAGCGGGGGGAAACCGGCGGCGGGATGGTTTCTTCTTTCATTTCAGAATTCTATTCGCACCGGCACAAAATGAAAGGGTCATCAATGTTTGGCCTTGCTTATGGATTTCCGCTTTTCAATTCCCCGCCGAAGGACGTCCCTGAGCTTTGTTTTAAGAATCTTCCCCATGGGGTTCCTGGGCATTTCCTTCACGGTCATGATGACATGCGGCAGCTTGTAACCCGCCAGCCGTTGCTTGCAGAATTCCGTCAGATCCTGCGTTTCGACCGCCGCGCGGGTAACCACGCAGGCGGCGGCCACCTGCCCGAACCGCCTGTGGGGAATGCCGAAGACGGCGGCTTCGGCGACGGCGGGATGGGCCAAAAGCACCGTCTCGATTTCCACCGGATAGTATTTCGCGCCCGAATTATTGATTACGTCGTCGGCCCTGCCCTTGAAAAACAAATATCCTTCTTCGTTCAATGCGGCAAGATCGCCGGGATAAAACCAACCGTCGCGGAAGGCCTGCGCGGTTGCTTCAGGATTGTTCAGATATCCGGTTGCCAATCCCGGACCGCGATAGCGGACGAGCCCCACCTCCCCCGCCGGCACCGGCTTACCGTCGCCATCGACGATTTCCGCCACGACGCCCTCGACCACGCGCCCTACGGAATCCGGATAGGCGTCCTGGTCTGCGGGCGTTGCATACACCAAAGGTCCGGATTCCG
>JAOUPW010000106.1 GCA_029879665.1 Rhodospirillales bacterium
GTCCCGGCCGCAATTGAAAGCCGGCTCCTTCCTTGCCATGGGCTCGACAGGGGGGGGCGCAACCCGGGGGGTCATGTCCTTGGCCTTGCAACATCTGCACGACCACGCGCCCAAGCCGGTGGATATACTCGACCTGCCCGCGGGCGCGCCCTTCGGCGCCGTCCAGGTCAGGATCGAAGGCTGCACGTTGTGCCTCGCCTGCGTCGGCGTTTGTCCGACCGTCGCCCTCAAGGACAATCCGGAAAAACCCCAACTCCGCTTTTCCGAAGCCGCCTGCATTCAGTGCGGGCTGTGCAAGGTGACCTGCCCGGAAAAGGTTATTACCCTCACCCCCCGCCTCAACTTCGTCGACGACATTCACCCGCACCGCGTCATCAAGGAAGAAGAGCCCTTCGAGTGCATCCGCTGCGGCAAGCCCTTCGGCGCGCGTTCGACCATCGAGACCATGGTGGGAAAACTTGCCGACCATCCCATGTTCGCCGGCAAGGGTGGTACCGACCTGATCAAGATGTGCGAAGACTGCCGGGTCATCGCCCAGATGGAAGAACCCAACCAGCCCCTGGCCCACAAGGAACGCCCGCTGCCGCGCACCACCGACGATTACCTGCGCGAACGGGAAGAGCTGAGGAAACAGGCCAAGGAAGACGCCGCCGGCCGGGGCGAAGAGTAGAACCCCGACCCTAGTCCACCAGCTTGATCTCGTGGGTGATTTCGGCGGCCTTAGCCAGCATCAGGGTGACCGAACAGTATTTTTCCAGGGACAGGTTCACCGCGCGTTCCACCTTGGCCGGGTCCAGGCCGCGCCCGCTGACCACATAAGTAAGGTGGATGCGGGTATAGACCTTAGGCACGGTCTCGGCGCGCTCGCCTTCCACTTCAACGACGCAGCCTTCCACCGGCTGGCGGCCTTTTTCCAGGATATCCATTACGTCGTAGGAAGTGCAGCCGCCCATGCCCAACAGCAGCAACTCCATGGGCCGGACGCCGGCGTCCCCTTCGCCTTCCGCCGGGGGGCCGCTCATGGTTATGGTATGGCCGCTGCCCGAGGTTCCCTCGAAAATACGGCCTTTCACCCATTTGACGGTGGCTGTCGTTGCCATGTTTTTCTCCTTATTAACTTATTCCGTCTTGTTCAAATGTACATCCATCTGCGGGTAGGGAATGGAAATTCCATTTTCATCAAAGGTCAGCTTGATGCGTTCGGCCAGGTCGAAACGCACCGGCCAGTAGTCGGCGGTTTTCACCCACGGGCGAACCACGAAATTAACGCTGCTGTCGGCCAATTCCCCCACCGCCACCACGGGTTCGGGATCATCCAGAACCCGCGCCTCGGCGGACAGGATATCATTGATAACCTGCTTGGCCTTTTTCAGGTCGTCGCCGTAGCCGATTCCGAACACCATATCCACCCGGCGGGTGTCGCGGGATGAAAAATTGGTGATCACGCCGCCGTAAATGGCGCCGTTGGGAACCGTAACCTCCCGGTTGTCCCCGGTGCGGAAAATGGTGCTGAAAACATGTATGCGTTCCACCGTGCCGGCGGTGCCGGCGGCTTCCACAAAGTCCCCGGCCTTGAAGGGGCGAAAGACGATGAGCATCACCCCGGCGGCAAAGTTCTTCAGCGAATCCTGCAGGGCCAGACCAATGGCAAGGCCTGCAGCACCGACGATGGCGATCAGGGACGTGGTATCAACGCCGAGGCGGTCCAGGGCGGCGACGATGACCACCACCAACAAAATAGCGCTCAGGATTGAGGTGGCGAAATGGATCAGAATATCGTCCAGCTTGGCCCTGACCAGCAGCTTGCGGACCACCGCAACGATGCTTTTGGCCACCAACCGGCCGATAACGAAAATCAGCAGGGCGAAGATCAGGTTGGTGCCCCAGGGAATGACGTATTCGTTTATCCCTCTGGCGAAATCGATATTTTCCAGCATAGGTTATCTCCTTTCCGCCGGATAGCCACGCTGCCGGGAACGATGAAGAACAGGATCAAAACACAGTTGAACCAGAAATACGCCCCCGAATCAAACCCCCGGACGCCCCCGAACTTGGGTGATGAACCCGGGTAGGCTCGAATGAATTTTACCTATTAAATTTTAGCCCTTGAACCGGTCTGAAATCCGGCCGAATCGCCAGCGGTAGAATTCCACGGTTTCGAACAGGCCGCCCTTGTTATAGGGCTCGTTCTCCCAGAACGCCTTCGCCGCCGCCAGGTCGGGCACGTCGATCATCAGCAGGCTGCCGAACTGATGCGAACCGTCATCCGACACCAACGAACCCCGGGCCATGATAATACTTGCGGCGTTGCCCAGATATTCCTGGTGCACCTTGCGCACTTCATCACGCATGGCAAGGCCGTCAGGTTTATCCAGAGCGTATATCAGGAATTGGATATTCCCCTTTTCACGCGGACAATCGCGGTAGGAAAATGGCGCCCTCGTCTGCCAGCGGTGGATGACCGCTTCCTTTTTCTGCACCCCGCCCAGAACAAAGGGTTCTTCAGCGACATGACGCTCGGCGGCGGCACGGTCTGGAAATTCGTTGATCCGGAAACTGCCAAGTTCCTTCGCCCCGTCGTCGGTCAGAAAGGGACCGGAAAAACGGGTCGTCTCGTCGAACTTCTTGAGGTATGCCAGATGCCGATCGCGGTATTCATCGCGCAAACTGCCGGAATCGGGAACATCGTAAATCTTGATTGCAAATTCCATGGGGTCTCCCTTCAGGTTATTATTGTGATTTAATGGCCTGGCGGAGATTTAATCAAGAAATCCGTAATTCGTTATTAACAAAGGTCGATTGTAATGACGTTTTGAAAAGCAAGGCTGGCAACCGCATGGCTTCCGATAAACAAAAGACCCTTCGCTCGTACTTACCTAACGCGGCCATCGCATTGTTTACGGCGGGCGCCTGCCTGTTTGGCGTCCGTTATCTTCCCTTCATCACCCTGGCGGAAAACTGGGTGGATGATCTGCGTATTTCCAGCCTATCGCCGAAACAGCCGCAAAACACCGATATTGTCATCGTCACCGTGACCGAAGACACCCTGAAAACCTTTCCCTACCGGTCGCCCCTGGACCGGCATTTCATCAGCACCCTTCTGAAAAACCTACAGGACAAGGGCGTGCGCATGATCGGCCTCGACATCCTGTTCGATCAGGCGACGGAACCGGATAAGGACGCGGAGCTGCAACGGACCCTGCGGGAGATGAAGATCCCCGTCTTCGTCTCCTGGCCCGGCAATCAACTCGGCCTGATGGACCGACAGTTGAAATATCTGAATGCTTATATGGAAGGGATCAATCGGGGGCTGGCGACTCTGTCCAAGGACGGAGTCGACGGCAAAGTCAGGTCCATCTATCTGGGCGGAGATTCAAGGGGAACATGGATGCCCGGACTGTCCGCGGCGATGGCCGGGCACCTGGGCGCGAAGATCCCCAAAGGAGGGTTCCTGCCCTTGTCCTTCCACAGCCGGCCCGATGCCGACCCGCCGCCGTTCGCGGTTTTTCCGGCCCACGGCGTGCCGTTTCTGCCGGCGCCGTGGTTCAAGGATAAAATCGTTCTGATCGGGGCTGAACTGACCCTGGAAGACCGACACCGCACGCCTTTTGATCTTGGCTATCTCCGCGGCCGGGGCATGCCCGGCGTTTTTATTCATGCCCACAGTCTGGCGCAGTTGATGGAAGGGCGAAGCACCCGGCATCTTTCATCCCTTGGAAATGCCCTGGTCGTACTGGCGCTGGCGGTTTTGGGGATTTTGCTCGCCATGAGTTCCCTCGCCATCGGGTTGAAAGGGGGAATCGCCCTGATTGTGGTCGGCGTCGGATGGGCCGGAAGTTTTTTATTGTTCAAGGAAGGTGGGGCGCTGGTGTCCCTGGTCTCGCCAACTCTTGCTTTCGTCACCTCGTCGGCCCTGGGCACGGCCTGGCAATGGCAAAAGGAACGGGCGCAACGGCGGTTTATCCGCGAAGCTTTCTCCAAATACATGGCGCCTTCCATTCTCAAGCAATTGGAAGACAACCCCGACAGTCTGGAGCTGAACGGCGAACGCAGGGAAATGACGTTTCTGTTCACTGACATCGCTAATTTTACGCCGCTGACGGAACGAACCTCGCCCGATGTCCTTGTGCCGCTGCTCAACGAATATCTGGACGGAACCTGTTCCATCGTTCTTCAGCATGGCGGCACGATTGACAAGATTGCCGGCGATGCCCTGACGGTTCTGTTTAACGCCCCCATGGAACAACTGGACCACGCCCAACGTGCGGTCGATTGCGCACTGGAACTGGACCGGTTTTCGGAAGATTACATCGCCGCCCTGGCGGCGCGCGGGATCGAATTCGGTATTACCCGGATCGGCATCAACACCGGCATGGCCGTGGTCGGCAATTTCGGTGGCAGCACGCGGTTTAACTACACGGCGCACGGGGATTCCATCAACACCGCCGCCCGGCTGGAAAGCCTGAACAAGCATCTGGGCACCCGCATCTGCGTCAGCCACTCGGCGATGACGCAATGCTCCGGCGTCGCCTTTCGTCCCGTCGGCAGGATCGTGCTGAAGGGAAAGTCCGAACCCACGGAAGTTTTCGAGCCGGTACCCGCCGAAGAAGCCGCGTCACCCAAGCATCAAGCCTATCTGGATGTCTATAAACTTATGGATATCAACAGGTTGGAGGCTGTGACCGCCCTCACTGACTTGAACCGAAAATTCCCCGACGATCCCCTTATACTGTTTCATCTGAATCGCCTGAACGCATTGAGTAAAGATTACCAATCTGGTCGCGAAGAAGGCCCGGGAACGCTGCCAGGAACCCTGATCGTTATGGGCGAAAAATGAGGAGCTAAAGACATGAAAAAGTATTTCGTATTGCTGTCACTGGCCTTATTTGCCGTCGCCGCACTCCCGGTCGGCGCCGATGCCGGACAGATCATCGTCATCACCTCCAATGATCCCGGCTTCAAACAGGGCGCCGTTCACGACGGACGCAAATCTATTTCCTTAAAAGCCGGAACCGAGATTACTTTCGTTTCCGCCAGCGGCAAGACCATCTCCCTGAAGGGGCCCTATTCGGGCGTGCCCGATGCGGGAACTTCCGCCGGTGATCCCAATCTGCTGAAGGCGCTGGGAGATATCGTCCAGCCGCCGTCCAAAAACACCGCCTCCGCCGGGGTCATGCGCGCGGGCCTGCACAAACCTGATGATCCGTGGGTGATCGATGCGGGACGCACCGGCAAGCATTGCATCTCCGCCGGCGATTCGCCGAAATTGTGGCGGGGCAAGGCCAACATAAAAACAAATGCGACGGTGAAGGTAAAAGGCGGAACCGGCGAAGCGTCCATCGAGTGGAAAAAGGGGGAATATCTGACCCCCTGGCCCGCAACGCTCCCCTTGCAGGATGGCACGTCCTATTTGGTGAAGGATACGGCAACGAAAAGGCTGAGATCTCTGACCGTTTTCGTGGCGCCGGCGGACCTTCCGACTGCAGCCCATAAGGCGGTCTGGATGAGCAAGAAAGGCTGCCGCAAACAGGCGGAAACCCTGTTGTCGCAACTCAGATAAGCCCGGCATACTGCCGATGCCGAAAGGGAGCGCCGTTCGGGGCTCCCTTTTTCATGATTATTTTTTGGAATTCCTTCTTGGGCATGTTTCTACATGCCGCCGGATAGGGTATCTCTTGTCCTATGAACGAACGTGCCCTTTCCCCTTACACCTCGTCGCGGGGCGCCCTTTGGGGCGGTTTCCGGGATGCCGTCGGCGTTCCGGCGCTGGTTCTGTTCGGATGTTATGTCGGATTCGGATCGATCATCCTGGAAAGCGGCCTCGGCCTTCCCCTCGGTCTTTTTTCGACCATATCCGCGTGGGCCCTGCCTGGTCAGGTCGTCATGATCGAACTTTATTCCCTGGGCGCCTCGGTCCTGCTTATCGCCCTTGCTGTGATGATGACCAATGCCCGCCTGCTGCCCATGGTCATGACCCTGATCCCCTTGGTCCGGGACGGTAAACGGCCCCGCTGGCAATATTATGCCGCCGCGCATGTTATTGCCGTTACCTCGTGGATCGCGGCCATGAAACGGTGCCCCAGCCTTCCGGAAAGCCAACGGCTTCCTTATTTCGTCGGCTTCTGCCTGGTGATCTGGATGATGTCCATGGGCGGCACGGCGGTTGGATTTTTTCTTTCCGGAATCGTTCCCCAGCCGGTCTCCCTGGCGCTGGTTTTTCTCAATCCCATTTATTTTATGTTGATACTGGCCAGCGACCTGAAGAACCGCGGCCGGGTCACCGGCATTGTCCTGGGCGCCCTGATGGGGCCCCTGCTGCACCATCTTTCCCCCGATTGGGGCCTGTTGATCACCGGCGTCGCCGCCGGGTCCATCGGTTATTTCGTCAGCCGCAGGGAGAAGCGGCGTGGCTGAAACACTTTCCCCCCTTTGGCCCTGGATCGTGTGCCTGGCGGCGGCGGCGGCGACTTATTTCTGGCGTGGGCTGGGAGTGGCGCTTTCCGGGCGCATTCGCCCCACCGACCCGATCTTTGAATGGATTTCGTGCGTCGCCTATGCCCTGCTTTCCGGACTGGTGGCGCGGATGATTGTCCTGCCGGTGGGCCCCCTGGAAAATGCGGATGCCCCGGTCCGGATCGGCGCCGCCCTGTTTTCCCTGGTGGTTTATTTTATTTTCAAGCGCAATCTTGTCGCCGGCATTCTCGTCGGGCCGGTGGCACTGGCAATCTTGGTCTGGTGAACAGGCGGCAATCC
>JAOUPW010000107.1 GCA_029879665.1 Rhodospirillales bacterium
GCATCACGGCATCATTCACGTTAACCACCATCCATGACCAAAACCTTTTCCCCCGCCCCGTCCCTCGCATCGGACCAAACCCGAATCAGGCGCATAGCCCTGTCCGTCCTCTTCCTGGGTGCCATGGGTATTGCCTTCTCCCCGATCTTCGTCCGCCTGAGCGATCTGGGGCCAACGGCGACCGGCTTTCACCGGGTCTTTCTGGCGGTGCCGTTACTCTGGGCGTGGGCGATGACCGAAGGAAGGCGCCACGATGCCCCCGCCCGCCCGGGCACGCGGCGGGATTTTTTGTGGCTTATTATGGCCGGCGTTTTTTTCGCCGGTGACCTTTTGTTCTGGCACTGGTCGATCACCTTTACCTCCGTTGCGAACTCCACCCTGCTCGCCAACGCGGCACCCATCTTCGTCACCCTCGGAAGTTTTCTTCTTTTTGGAGAGCGGTTTTCAAAACTGTTTCTCTTTGGCTTGACACTGGGCATCGCGGGCGCCGCTATTTTGATGGCCGACAGCCTGACGGTCAGCGCCGAAACTCTGCTCGGCGATGCCTTCGGACTGGTAACGGCGATCTTCTACGCCGCCTATATCGTGACCGTGGGACGACTACGCGCCACCTTTTCCACCGCCGTCATTATGACCTGGAGCAGCGCGTCGGCCGCCGTGATCCTGTTGCCGGCGGCCCTCATTTCCGGCGAGGGGCTGATGGCAGAGACGCTTATGGGTTGGTTCGTCCTTATCGGCCTGGCCTGGATATCCCATACCGGCGGACAAAGTCTTATCGCTTATGCCCTCGCTCACCTGCCGGCGGCATTTTCGTCTGTCAGTCTGTTGGTACAGCCCATCGCGTCGTCCGTGCTCGCCTGGATCATTCTGGGCGAGGCTCTGGGCCCATGGCAGGCGGTGGGCGCGGGTGTAATCCTGAGCGGCATCTTCCTCGCAAGACGGGGCAGCGTCTAGGACCTTATTCCACATCCAAATGCCCGCCCAATGGTTTATCTTCTCCGGTATTCAGCCTGCACCCTTGAGATAGCTGCTGATGGGACGCACCTTACGCCAAGGGGGAATCGGAATACGGCCGAAACCGACAGAGGCGCGACCTTTTATTTTGATCTGCCCGAGCGGACGCGGGAGGCCGGAACTGTTCAACTGCCGGAAATTCCGGAAGCGACGACCCGTTAGAATCTAATACGCAGATAACCACGGCGGAGGCAGGAAATAGGGGAAAAAGCTCCCTTCCGGCCAAGAGCATTTGCGTCGCTTACAATCCCTTAATCAATCCGGTGTTTAGTATGGGTCATGCGCGCACCGGTTCATTACCTGTTGACGGCTGCCATTATGCCCGTTTACGGCATTCAGGTTTGCCCCTTCCTCGAAAGCCTGAAGATCTGGCAGGTGGCGGTTCCCATTTTTGCCGCTCTTGGCGCGCAGTTCGCCTTACGTCAGATGCTCCTCCCTGGCCTAGTTGGTAGCGCGGAGCTAAAGAACCAGACTCTCCGCGTCTTCCTGTTGGACATGGGCCTGTTTCTGATCACCGCCATTGTATTGATGATTTACAATGGCTTACACCACAATTTTCCCATGGCCAGCGGCCTCAAGGTGCTGGTCGGGTTTGCCGGCCTTGGTTTTTTTGTCGCCATCGACTTGGCCCTTAAGCAGGAACGCGCGGTCATCGCCCATGTGACTTCCAGCGGGCAACATCTTATACCCGATAAAAATTATATGCCGATCAAGCACAAGGTATCCCTGTTCGCAACATCGTTGAGCGCTCTTCTTGTCGGCGTCTTCATGTTGTTGGTGATCAAGGATCTGGACTGGATCGTTGAAGTCGGTGAGACCATTCCGCTCGAACAGGCACGCATTTCCATTATCAAGGAATTCTTGTTCATCCTGGCAGTCGTGTTGCCTTATACCCTGAACTGCATTCATTCGTTCGCACGCAACCTCAACCTATTCCTGGAAGCGGAAAAAAAGGTGCTGGACCACGTTTCATCCGGTGATTACTCCCTTCGGGTACCGGTCAGCAGCAACGATGAATTCGGTCTGATTGCGCGCGACACCAATGAAATGGTCGAACGCATCCAAGCCCGCACCGAAGAGCTGAATCTGACTCAGGATGTCACCATTCTGTCGCTAGCGACCCTGGCCGAAGCCCGCGATAATGAAACCGGCGCCCATATTCTCCGCACCCAGCGTTACGTATGGGTTCTGGCGGATGAGTTGAAAGACCTTCCGCACTTGTCGGAAACCCTCACGAATGAAGTCATCGAGCTGCTGTTCAAGTCCGCGCCTCTGCACGATATCGGCAAAGTCGGCATCCCCGATCACATTTTGCTCAAACCCGGAAAACTCACGGCGGAAGAATTCGAAATCATGAAGGGCCACGTCAATATCGGCGCAGAAGCGCTATCTGTTGCCGAACGTGAATTGGGAGACAGTTCCTTCCTCCGCCTGGCCCGTGAAATCGCCCTCACCCACCATGAAAAATGGGACGGCAGCGGCTATCCGCAGGGCCTGCGGGGTGATGCGATTCCCGTTTCTGGCCGGTTGATGGCCGTCGCCGACGTCTATGATGCGCTCATTTCCAAACGGGTTTACAAACCCGCCCTATCCCACGAGGAAGCCATGGCCATTCTGAGGGACGGTGAGGGCAGCCATTTCGACCCGGACGTGATCAAGGCTCTGCTGGCGCGGGAGCGTGATTTCCGCGACATCGCCCGCACCTATGCAGATGACGGCAATCCCTGAGGAACAGGATCGGATCACTCTGCGGCGGCGTCCGGATATTTCATCAATAATCGCTTTCACCAACCATTGGCACGGGGCCAGCGGGCGGTTACTTCGGTGCCGCCGTCGACCACATGGTACTCGTCGTACATGGCCGCCGTCAGGCAGGAATGATTGGGCAGAATGCGAACCCGGGCACCAATGGGCAAGGCTGCGAAGGCGGCCTCGTCCGCGCCTTCGATCAGGCCGTGTTCCTGGTAGACGCGATTCACGATCAGGCCGTCGAAAGCATCCCGCCCGTTTTCGTCGACCACCAGCCCGAAGCCCATGTCTTGCTTCAGGGATTCCGTGCTTCGGTCCTTGGAAAGAGCCAGCGCCCCGGCGTCGATCAGAAGGGTGCCGCTGTCGGGACGGTGGCCGGTCACCGAGGCCAGCACGGAGACCGCAATATCTTCGCGCCGGCAAGACCCGATCCCGGCCTGAAACAAGTCGCCGAACATGTAGACCCCGGCGCGCAGTTCGCTGACCCCTTTCAAGGTCTTGGCGTGGAGCGCCGTCGGCGTCGAACCGACGCTGACGATGGGGACCGGCAGGCCGGCGGCGTGCAGCCGCACCCCGGCCAGCGCCGCGCTCAAGCGTTCGTCTTCTGCCACCGCCGCCATTTCGTCGACCGTCCGGCAGGCGTAGGAATGCCCGGCGTGGGTGAGCACGCCCTTCAAGGCCGTTCCCGGACCGTCGTTGAGGATCTTGGCAATGGCCAGCAACTCGTCCGATCCCGGCGCCAGGCCGGCGCGGTGTTCGCCGCAATCGATTTCGATCAGGACGGCAATGGTAAGGCCCATGGCACGGCCTTTTTCGGTGATGGCGGCAGCGATCGCGGCGTCATCCGTCATCAAGGTGAGGCTGCAGCCCTGGCGGATGAGGGCGCCGGCGCGATCCAGTTTATTCGGTGTAATGCCGACGGCGTAAACGATATCGCGCAAGCCGCGGCTAAAAAAATATTCGGCCTCGGCCAGGGTGGAAACCGTGATGCCGCCGAAATTGCCGTCAATCGCCATGCGGGCAACATCCATGGACTTGGCGGTTTTCATATGCGGACGCAGCTTGACGCCAAGTTCACGCGCGCGCGCGGTCATGGCGGTGGCATTACGCGCCAAAATCCCACGATCCAGGATCAGCGACGGGGTCTGAAGATCTGCAAGGTTCATATCGGGGTATGTCCTAGCTTGATTTTTATCCCGCGGCAAGATGATCGAGCAGGCGGCCGAGGAAAGCGTCGCAATGGGCGAGTTGTTCAAGGGTGATGTATTCGTCGGGCTTGTGGGCTTGACTGATGCTGCCGGGCCCGCACACCACGGTGGGGATGTGGGCGTTTCGGCTGAACAGGCCGGCTTCAGTGCCGAAGGCGACTTTCGCCTCATCGTTGCGCCCGGCCAGGGCCTTGGCCAGACGGACCACTTCTTCGTCCGGTTTGGTGTCGAGACCGGGAAAGGACGAGGTTTCTTCGATGACCATGCCGGTTTCCGCCCGAACCGCTCGCATGCGGGAAATGAGTTCTTTTTCCGCGTAATCCCCGATGCGCCCGAGGATAGCGTCCACATCGTCACCGGGAAGATGCCGGATTTCGAATTGCAGGCGGCAGTCCTTGGGCACGATGTTGAGCGCAGTGCCGCCTTCGATAACGCCGGTATGGATCGTGGTGTAGGAAACGTCGTAGTCGTCGTCGAAAGGCCCGCCGTCTCGAATTTCGCGGCCCAGGGTGTTGAGGAAGGCGATCAACTCGGCGGCATATTCGACGGCATTGACGCCGGTGGGCGCCAGAGACGAATGGCATTCGAAACCGGCAATGCGGACCTCGAAGCTGCGCTTTCCCTTGTGCCCGACGGCCACCTGCATTTCGGTGGGTTCGCCGATGATGCACATGGCCGGGCGGACCGCCATCCCCTTGAGAGTTTCGAGCAGACGGCGGACGCCGAGGCAGCCCACTTCTTCGTCATAGGAAAAGGCAAGATGCAGCGGGGTCTTGAGATCACGGTCAAGGAACTGGGGAATCCGGGCGAGGGTCAGGCCGATAAACGACTTCATGTCCGCTGTTCCCCGGCCGTAAAGGCGGCCGTCGCGTTCGGTCAGGGTGAAGGGATCGGAAGACCAGTCCTGGCCGTCCACCGGGACCACGTCGGTATGGCCCGAGAGCATGACGCCGGGAATATCGGTGGGACCCAGGGTGGCGTAGAGGTTGGCCTTGGTCCCTTCCTCGTTGTGGACCAGGACGCTGTCGACGCCGTGAACCGCCAGCGTGTCACGGACAAAATGGATAAGATCCAGATTGGACTCGCGGCTGACCGTCGGGAAGGCCACCAGGGCGCGGATCATCTCCCTTCCGGCGGCGCTGATTTCACCGGCGGAATAACCTGAACGAGACATGGACCCTAAGCCTAGCTCTCTTTCGGCTGGTATTCGGCGGAAGCCACGGTCGCGTCGTGCAGCAGCTCATCGGTGAGCATCCGCGCCAGTTTGGCGATGGCGTCGACGGGATAATCGGGTGAATTGGGATCGCCGTATTCGCCTTCTGAAACCACCGTCGCCGAGGCCTGGATGCAGGCGCTGATGAGAATCGCCCTTCGGTTGTCAATCATGGTCTGGCTCCCTGTATCTGATGTTTTCGAGACCGGGGAGGATTATAAAGGGGCTGCAATTATAAAGGGAGAAGAAAGGAGAAATGGTGCCGCCGGTAAGAATCGAACTTACGGCCTCGCCCTTACCAAGGGCGCGCTCTACCCCTGAGCTACGGCGGCAATGCCAAGAAATGCGGGGCCTGGAAAAGCGGGCGCACCATGCCACAGGGCCTCAAGCATATCAAGACGGCATATCACGGCAGCGGAACGGAAAGAAGAAACGGAAAGAACGGGCCCCCCGGGGCCGGATTTCCGGGCGGGGAGGTCCGGGGTCTTGACGGCACTGGCGGCGGTCTTCATCATCGCCGCCCCTTGGACCCTCCCTTTTGGACCCTGCGGTAGGACCCCTCTATGAGCGCAGATGACCGGGCCAACGGCCCACGCCGGACCGAAGAATCGAAACGCAAGGCTGAGGAACGCAATAAGCGCCTGTCCTCGACCCTGAGGGACAATCTGAACAAGCGCAAGCGCCAGGCCCGGGCGCGGGCGGAGGAAAACGACCCCGCGGGCAAATCCCCATCCGGACCCACCCCGGACTGAATGGGGGCCGGACTGAACCCGGGACGAACCGCTCCCGGTATTAACTTATAAAAACGGAACATCATGGACCGGATTCTCATTCGCGGCGGCAAGCCGCTCAAAGGCACGATCCACATCAGCGGCGCCAAGAACGCGGCCCTACCCCTGATGGCCGCCAGCCTACTCAGCGACGAGACCCTGGTGCTGTCGAACCTGCCGCACCTGGCCGACATCACCACCATGTCCCATCTGCTGGCGGAACTGGGGGTCGATATTCGCATGAACGGCGATGCCCCCAACGGCGGCCACATGGGCCGGGTTTTCGGTTTGACGGCGGACGGAGCCGTCGAGACCACCGCGCCCTATGAACTGGTGCGCAAGATGCGGGCCTCGGTGCTGGTGCTGGGGCCGCTGCTGGCCCGGCACGGCCATGCCCGGGTCTCCTTGCCGGGAGGCTGCGCCATCGGCACCCGACCGGTGGACCTGCACCTGAAAGCGCTTGAGCAACTTGGCGCCCGAATCGCACTGAACGAAGGATATATCGACGCCTCGGCGCCCCAGGGACTGACCGGCGCCCAGATCATCTTTCCCATGGTTACGGTAGGCGGCACCGAGAACCTGCTGATGGCGGCGACCTTGGCCCGGGGCAAAACCGTTCTCGCCAACGCCGCACGCGAACCGGAAGTGTCCGACCTGGCAAACTGCCTCATCGCCATGGGCGCCAACATTGAGGGCGTCGGCACCGACACCCTGACTATCCAGGGCGTGGCACAGCTGCACGGCGCCGACTTCGCGGTAGTGCCACGCCCTGGA
>JAOUPW010000108.1 GCA_029879665.1 Rhodospirillales bacterium
CTCCCCCGCTGACCCCCCCGGCGGCGTCATCGTCCTCGTCAGATCAACTGACCTACGCTTCGGCTTATTTCAACCGGGGTTGGTCCTATGCCAAGAAAAAGATGTATGACAAAGCCATCGAGGATTACACCCAGACTATCCGTCTCGATCAAAATCATGCCGAAGCGTATTTCGCCAGGGGTTGGGCGTATGAAAAGAAAAACAGGTATGAAAAGGCAATGGAGGATTATACCCGCGCCATCGGCAAGCGGCCGGGGTATGCCATGGCTTACAACAATCGGGGGGTTCTCGAGCTTCAACTCAATCGACATGACAGCGCGAGCAATGATTTCGTCACGGCGTTTGACCGGGCGGATTCATTTTTGAAACCGTATGCTCTTTTGTGGTTGTACCTGAGCCGGGTGAAATCCGGAGACTCCGGCATCGATGAGCTGGAAACAAAATCAAGGCGGGTCGACATGAAGAAGTGGCCGGGGGTAATCATTTCCCTGTTTCTCGGCAGCGCCGATGTTGATCAGGTCATCGCCGGAACCAAAGACGAAAACATCCAGTCCCGCCGGGAAAAAGAATGTGTTGCCTTCTTTTTTCTCGGTCAATACCGCCTGATCAATAACGACATTGACGGCGCGGTGACATTTTTCAGAAAGGCCCTGGACACGGGCATTACCACCTATGTCCAGTACGATGCGGCGAGAAACGAACTGAAGCGTCTAGGTCGACTTAATTAAATTTCCCATCAAATAGTCGGCTGAATATCTGGATATTCAATCCGGGTTAGCTCCCACAGCTGCAAATAAGAATTATTTCCGATTGAAAGACGTCATTCTCTCATTACATGGTTATATGTTCCTCCCGTTGAGAGGGCGAGGTTGAAACCAAGGGCAGAGATTCCTTTTGGGCAAGAATTCTGACGACTCGCAAGACGCCCGGGCGCTGCTGAACTGTCTCTCCTACCTGGAGGAAGAGGCAAATCGCATGGGTTTACAGGAACTTGCCCACCTCATCGGCGTTGCTGCCCTTGAAGCGGAAGAAACCGTTGATCGGCTTGAAACCCTCCCCCGGAGAAACAAACCGCGCATTGCGATTGTCTCCTGAAAAGACCCTCCGGACGGAATTTTGGCATCTGCTCCGGATTTCCGAAGCCGCATTCTGAACACCATAGCGCACGTGCGAATCGTTATTCATATAGCTGCAGGACACAGCAGGAAATTCAACTAAAAATAGGCTTGAGTGACCGTGCTCACATCCCTACATCTAGTTCAGGTCTATACTTAGACTTGTCAGGGCTTCTCCCTCCCTCCCTCGCCCTGACACCTCCCTGTTAAACTCGCCGGGCCTCAAAAGGGCCCGGTTTTTTTTATAAAAACCGATGGCGGTCCCGCTACCGCCTCCTTGCATCGGGCGGCTCCAGGCGCAATGTTCCATGCTGGAGTAATTTCCGGGAAAGTTTGCTATGATTCCCCCCTTATCCTTAAACAAAGGCCCCCTTGCATGACATCTGACCCATCGTTGGAAGAAATCAGCCCCGAAACCGCCCGGGCCTGGCTGGATGCCCGCGAAGCAATCCTGCTGGATGTACGCGAGGCCTCGGAATTCGATTTCGAAAACGTGCCGGGGTCGCTGCTGCTGCCGCTGTCCTTTCTCGATCCGGATACCTTTCCCCCGCTGTCGGAGAAAAAAATCATTGTCATCTGCGCTCAGGGCAAGCGCAGTTCGGCGGCACAGAAACAACTGATGGAAAGCGGCCTAAAAGGAATCTTCAACCTGACCGGCGGGCTCCATGCCTGGAAGAATGCCGGCTTTGAAACTCAGGGCGGAAAATTCGAAGCTCTGGATTACAGCATCTGACAAACCGGGAAGATCAGGCCTGCGCCTCTTCGAATTTTTTTGATTCTTCGTAGTCGTAGTTGAGTTCGATGGTGACGCCGTTGGGATCCTTGACGAAAATCTGATGTAATTTGAGGTTGGGGACCGTGCGGTGTCGCATGGCAATGTTGTTCTTCTCGAGAACATCCACGAACTTATCAATACCCGTGGCAACAAAGGCAATGTGATCGAGGGGGCCGCAATCCTTGGCCTGCCGGCCGGACTTGCGTTCAAGATAATCTTCACCACCGGCGCCCATATCCTGCTTGGCAAGGTGAATGCAGGGGGTATCTCCGACATAGAGCCAATAACCGTCAAATTCGAACGGCGGCCGATCACCAACCCGAAGCCCGAGGATATCGACATAAAAATTCTTTGTCTCTTCCAGGTCCTCGGCGAGGACGAGACAGTGCTGGAATTGGGTTAGCGGCATTCTGGACTCCTCTGAAAGCCGTATTGGGAAAATTCGAAGCGGATTCTGTTACAGACAGCCCGGAACCGCAAGCCTCCCATTACAATATTTATTCGTGATTGCAATACCTTGCGGTTTTCCGCCCGGCGGATATGAAAAAAAGTCCTTTTCGTGAGCGATCCACATTGCGCCGATCGGGATTTCCCGGGTGTAATATATCCGGATCCTAGACCGGAGTTCATGATGATGGCTTCGAGGGCACTTCCATTTCTGTTGATGCTTGGCATGTTTTCGACCTTGCCGGCATCTTCCGTCGCCGCCGAAGCGGTGGACCTGGAACTGATCCTGGCGGTCGATGTTTCCGGCAGCATTGACGAGGAGGAAGCCCGCCTGCAACGGGACGGCTATGTCCAGGCCTTCCGCCATCCGAGAATCGTGGAAGCCATCCGGCACGGCCCGCGGGGACGAATCGCCGTCGCCTATTACGAATGGGCGGGGTTCCAACACATCAAGATCATTGCCGACTGGACCCTCATTCACGACGCCGCCAGCGCCAAGGCCTTTGCCGATACCCTATCGTGGTCCCTGCCGGAAACGGCGCGGCGCACGGCCATCAGCCAGGCCATCGATTACGCCGTGCCCTATTTCGATAAAAACCAGTATCATGGGACCCGGCGGGTGATCGACATTTCCGGCGACGGCCCTAACAACTGGGGCCGGCGGGTGACCGAAGCCCGCGACGCGGCGGTCGCCGCCGGCATCATTATCAACGGCCTGCCGATTATCAACGACCGTCCCAGTTTTTACGGTAGCCGCCCCATGCCCAACCTTGATCTTTATTACCGTAATTGCGTTATCGGCGGCCATGGCGCCTTTATCGTGGTCGCCAACACCTTCAAGGATTTCGCCGCCGCCATCCTGCGCAAGCTGATCCTGGAAATAGCCGGCCGCACGCCGCCCCGGGCAACCCCCCGCTTTATTCCCGCCGCCGAACGCATCGCGCCCCGCTGCGACGTCGGCGAAATGCGCATGATGGACATGGAAGAAAACTGAACACTTCCGGGCGGAGTTTATTTTCACCCCCTCCCCTTGTACAATCGTGTGGTATATATTCGGAGCTCGGCATCCGGGCCCAAACAATTTACGCCGGAAACACCCCTAACGGACCCCTGAAACTGTATGTCGAAATCCCCTGCATCCATTGAAGTCGTGATCGGATTGAACGCGGTCGTCGTTGCCGTCACCGAGGAAGAGCCGCGGGTTCTGGTGGTTCGCAACGGCAACAAGGATGGCGCGGACGGCATGGATGATGCCCTGCCGTCGGGGCACTTTCATCCCATGGAACACCGGACCCTGGAAATCGGCCTTCGCACCTGGGTGGAAGAACAGACCCGGCAGGAACTGGGCTATGTGGAACAGCTTTATACCTTCGGCGACCGGGGCCGCGACCCGCGTGAACAGAAAGGAGGCCCCCGTTCCATTTCCGTCGGTTATCTGGCGCTTGCCCGCGAAGCCAACCGCGCCACCACCGGCGACGCGGCGTGGCTGAACTGGTATCGCTATTTCCCATGGGAGGATTGGCGCAACGGCAAGCCCGAGGTGATCGAGAAAACAATCGAACCCGGCCTGAAACAATGGGTCAAGGCCGACGATGCCCGGGCGGAGCAACAGGACCGCCGGGTGCGGGCCGGCATCACCTTCGGCATTAATGCCGCCGCCTGGAACGAGGAACTGGTACTGGAACGTTACGAACTTCTCTACGAAGCCGGCCTGATTGCGGAATCCTTCCGCGACCGCCAGGAATCGCCCCCCAATGGCGATTGGAAGCGCCTGCCCGGCCAGGCCATGATGCAGGATCACCGGCGCATCCTTGCCACCGGAATGGGACGGTTGCGCGGCAAGATCAAATACCGCCCGGTTATTTTCGAATTGATGGCCCCGACCTTCACACTGTTTCAGTTACAGCGCGCGGTCGAAGGCATGGCCGGACTGCGCCTGCACAAACAGAATTTCCGCCGTCTGGTGGAAAAAAACGGACTGGTGGAAGGAACCGGGCGCATGGCGTCGGCCACCGGCGGACGCCCGGCGGAATTGTTCAAATTCCGCGCCGAGGTACTGATGGAACGCCGCCCCTTGGGCGTCAAGCTGCCCGCATCGCGCAAACGGGTCTGAGGCCGCCCGCCGCCGCCAATATGCGGGGGGAACGGATGAATTTTCGCAAATGACTGACTGGGAATCTCCCTGAGCCTATCCCCGGCGCCCCCGACGGCGTATCCTTATTTAATTAAGGAGACATCAAATTATGAAGCTTACCTTTTTAGGGGCAACCGGAACGGTGACCGGCTCCAAGTACCTGTTGGAGCATGCGGGCGGAAAAGTTCTCATCGATTGCGGCCTGTTTCAAGGATTGAAGGAGCTGCGGTTGCGGAACTGGGGGCAACTGCCCATCGATCCGGCTTCCCTTGACGCGGTTCTGTTGACCCACGCTCATATTGACCACAGCGGTTACATTCCGCTGCTGGTTAAAAGCGGATTTAAGGGTAAGATTTTCTGCTCCGAGGCAACCTATGACCTGTGCGCCATCCTGCTGCCCGATAGCGGTTATCTTCAGGAAGCGGATGCGGTGCGGGCCAACCGTTACGGCTACAGCAAACACAAACCCGCCCTGCCCCTTTACACCCGCAGGGACGCGGAAAGGTGCCTGAAACAGTTTAAAGTCGTTGATTTTGGCAAGCCCCGCGGGCTTGAGTGCGGATTGACATTCACCCTCAGCCGATCCGGCCATATTCTGGGATCGTCTTTTATTCAGGTCAGCGATGGGCAAACCTCCATTCTGTTTTCCGGCGATCTTGGCCGCCCAGACGATCCGGTGATGAAGCCCCCCGCGCACATGCAACGGACCGATTACCTGGTGTTGGAATCCACCTACGGCGACAGGCTGCACAAGAACAGCAGCCCATTGGATAAAATTGGAGAGATCATCCGCGACACGGCGGCGCGGGGCGGATCGGTGATTATCCCGGCATTCGCCGTCGGGCGGACGCAAAGCATTCTGTATTACATTTATGAGCTTAAAAAGAACCAGGCCATTCCGGATTCCATTCCCATCTATCTCGACAGCCCGATGGCCATCAATGCCACGCAACTATTACGCAGGCACAAGAATGAACATCGTCTGCCGGATAAACTGTGCGCCGAGGTATGCCGTGTCGCGCAATACGTTCACACACCGGAAGAATCCAAATCGCTGGACCACAGCAACGGCGTGCCGGCGGTGATCGTATCGGCCAGCGGCATGGCCACGGGCGGGCGGGTTTTGCACCACTTGAAATATTTTATCGGCGATGCACGCAACACCGTTCTTTTTACCGGTTATCAGGCCACCGGAACCCGGGGGGCGCGATTGGTCCATGGCGAAGATGAAATCAGGATTCACGGCCGCATGTGGCCGGTGCGGGCCCAGGTGGAAGCATTGCACAACACATCCGCCCATGCGGATTACGGCGAAATCCTGGAATGGCTGAGGCATTTCGAGGCGCCGCCGCGCAAAACCTTCATCACCCACGGCGAACCGGAAGCCGCGACCTCCCTGCGCATGAAAATCGAGGATCATCTGGGCTGGAGCGCCGTCGTGCCCGATTACCTGCAGACCGTGGAGCTATGACGGACGCGGGAAGGAAGGGGCCGGCAAGCACCTCCGACTCCTGGGAGCTGTACTTCCGACATCGCGGAAACCTCGGTGAAGGCGGACGCAACTTTCAATAACCTGTTATTTTTCAATCCGTTATAATTTTTTTCTAATAGAGCTTGACTTTCAGTAATGCTCAAAGTTAGCATAACTGTCCCGGCGGGCTCCGCCTGCTTTTTTTAGGCCCTGGATATACTCAATTCGAGTATAAGTTTTGCCCGAGTGTGTGTTCAGGCATTTGATAGAGGGAACCCGACCCATGGATCTCGCCGTCAAGGATCCCGCTTACACGCCTGAGGTGGCGTTGCGCACCGCTCCCCTGTTCGAGCGCGTCAAAAACGTCATCCCGGAAGAAGACTGGCCGCTGATCGCGCCCTATGTGGATGCCATCAACCGGCTTAAAAAAGAGAAGAACGCCATCATTCTCGCCCACAACTACCAAACGCCGGATATCTTCCATTGCGTCGCCGACATCGTCGGCGATTCCCTGGCCCTGGCCCGGGATGCGGCCAAGGTGGAAGCCGACATTATCGTCATGTGCGGCGTTCATTTCATGGCCGAAACCGCGAAGCTGATGAACCCGGAAAAAACGGTGCTGATTCCCGATGCCCGCGCCGGCTGTTCCCTGGCCGAATCCATTACCGCCCGCGATGTGGCGTTGCTGCGCGAAAGTTATCCCGGCGTTCCCATCGTCACCTATGTCAACACCACCGCCGACGTCAAAGCCG
>JAOUPW010000109.1 GCA_029879665.1 Rhodospirillales bacterium
ATTGCAGAGCCGGCCTCGGCGGCTTCCTGGCCGATACATAAATGGACAGGACAGCGCATTTCCTGATCGGGGTAGAGCTCAGCGATCCGTTCCTCGACGGTGCGGATATAAAGCATCCCCCGATAGAGGGATTTTTTCAGAACGGCTTCCATTATGGCTTGATCCAATACGGCACCTTACTTCAGCAAGGCGGTAAGGAATTTGATCAACGGAATTTTCTCGACCGAAGAGCGGTGGCCGACGATCTCCACCTTCAATGCGCCGACGGCGTTGCCGAGAAAACTGACCTGATCCATCGGCACCCCGGCGGCGACCAAGGGCGCCGTCACCGAAAAAAAGGCATCCCCCGCACCGACAGTATCGACGATGGTGCTGGTCAGGGCAGGAGTTTTGTTGATTCCGGCCCCCTTTTCATAGGCAATACTTCCGTGCTTGCCGACGGTAACCATAATTTTGGGGCAATCAATCACTTCGGGAAGACGCTTGGAGATTATCTCGTCTAGATCGGAAAGATTGTCATGAACGGCAAGTCGCGCTTCGGGGCCGTCAATGCAGATGTAGTCCGCTTTGCGGTACTTGCTGATAACATTGAAACCGTGATTGGCGCTGTTGGTCTGGGTATTTACGGCCAGGAACTTCGCATTTTCAATCAGCAACTCCACGGTCCCGTTGTTGAGCAGACCATGACCGAAATCCGTCACCACAACCACATCGGCATCCTTGATACGCGATTCGATTAACGCATTCAGCTCAAGTTCTTCTTCGGAAAATAGCGGCGCATCATCCATAAAATAAACTTCAAACATCTTTCGCATGGCATAACTGGTATCGATGAAGCGGGTCTTGCGCGTTGTCGGCGCTTCTTTACGGTGGAATGCATGCAGTTTGACATTTTGCTTCAAAGTGTCTCGCGCCAATTCTTCAAAGCTGTCGTGGCTGCCGAAGCTGGTAATCACTTCGACGCTCTTGCACAAATCGGCGACATGATTGGCGGCGGCGAATACGCCACCGGCAAAGATTTCACGCTCTTCGAACAAGGTCGCGATCATATTTTCCTTAGGCGATTTTCCCAAGGGGCGGACATATTGGTAATCATCGATGATGGCATCACCGACAAACAGAACTCGAAGATTTGTTAGCTTGTCCAGACTTTCAAAGAGAGTCGGCAAAATGTTTTTTTCACGCATACCTTCGAGAAAATCGTGGAGGGTCGGTTCGTGAATATTTAGATATTTATTAATCAAATTCGAAGACGAAAACGTAATATCATCCGTGAATACTACTTTTCCACCGTATTCCAGAACGGTTTCGCGTTCCGCGTTGATTTTACCGGTAACGTCTTCGTTGGCGTTTTTGTAATCACTCCCCTTGACGTAAACATCCGGCCTGATGGTGCTTAAAACCGGTTCCGCGCTTGACGCATCGTTGACCGCCACCCAGTCCACATATTCGAGAGCCGCCAGCATTTCGGCGCGCAGCTGTTCGGTAAAAACGGGGCGGCCGGGCCCCTTGTTGACGTGCTTGTCCGCCGTCACCGTCACGAACAATACGTTTCCTTCGTGGCGGGCATTCTCCAGATGCCGGATATGCCCCATATGGAGAAGATCGAAGACGCCGTGGCACAACACCACCTTGAGGCCCATGGCCTTGGCCTGGGTGGAAATCTCGCCCAGTTCCTTGACGGATCTGATTTTATCGCGGGGACGGCTGGCCGGACCGTGAACCATGGGAACCACGGTACGATCATTCATGACCGCCCCCCCTCACAAGAAGGTTGCCGACAAGAAAGACTTCACGCCCGCCATATGGCGAATTAACTATCATGACGCCGTTAAATGCGGCGCAAGCAGGATGGAAGGATAACATTTGAAGTTTCTCTTCAATCAGTTTGTCCAATTCGATTGCTGAAATCCACAATTCTTGCCGGAATCTGCATCGAACGAATAGAAACACAATATAACGCATGCCCCGGGTTTTGTGAACTCCGCGTTTCCTTAATCAGTCCTGTTTTTCCCTTTAAAATCAAAAAGGTTTTGTGGAATTGCATAGGCTCTCTCGCGGCCGCCAGGTGGCGGGGGGTTAAAAGGACGCCGTCGGAATCAGCCGGAGATAAGGTCTTGGAAATTCTTGAACTCTCTCGAGATAACCTCAAAGGTATCATCCTCCCAAACCAGTTTTTGGCTTGGGCCCGCAAAATGATAAGACTCACCTTTTTTCATCCCAAGCCAGTTCAGGTATTCTTCCGATGTGCTGTACGCATTTTCACAAACGATTCTAAATCCCAGATAATTGACGGATTTATTATACACGCACACGGAAAACGGCCCAACAGGAACGGATAAATTTACATGACTTAATTCATAAAGAGCAGCCCGGGCATGCAGGTTGAGGGAGGCTTCGGGAAACGAAACGAATTTCTCGATTTCCCTTGATCCATCTTCCTGATTCCTTCCTTGAGAAACTCCGCCAAAGTAGGTCTCCGTATCACGCACGAATATCGGACAATATATTTCTGAATCCAGCGACTTGGCGAAAGCAACCCAAGCGGCAAGGTTGCTGTTTCGCTCGACGTCACGCGGCCCTTCCCTCAAGGTTAAGGTGACGGGAAGCTTGCCGTTCGCGTACCGGTCAAGCCATCGTTGCACATAATATTTTGACGACGCCGTAGCACGAATATGCCGATAATCTCGTCCCTTGTTCACGCCAATTATTTCCCGCGACACATGCGCCGACAGCATCCCGTCGGTTATCTGTTCAACGGAATAATCCGAAGGAAAAATATGATCCCCGACCGACTTCAAGAACAGAGCGGCCTGTTCTCGAGTATTGCAAAAGGTTACCCCGACACACATCGGAGATAACCACGGAATTTGCATGAGAATATTTTGTATCCGCCATTCGTCGGGCAACGGGTCCGGCGTGCCGTGGATTCGATATGAATCATTGGCGGCGGGGACATAAACAAAATGGATTTGGCCCAGGCCGCGCTTAATTGCCTCATCGGAAGCCAAAACCAGATATTCAATTATGCCGAAATCAATGGCCGCACACGCAAGGTCGCAAAAAACATACATGCAGGCATGAGGATCCGGGTTTTTTGGCGCTCGACCGTGCCCGCCAACCATCCTTTGTTCCGCGGTCTGCTCCCTCCTCAGACGGGGCGGGGCTACTCTCATATAAAAATCCTTAAATAAATTAACGCCGGCGAGGTCCACAAACCTCAGCAAACAGGAATTTCTCAACAATGATGTCACAATTTTCGCAATTAAGCATTTGATTCACGTTTCTTGGCGGCCGTTTCCGCATCCCAGTTTTTACCCTTGGTTACATCGTTCATCGACGTCACAGACTGCGCCTTGGCATAATCAAAATCCGCGTTAATCTGAATATAGCTTTGCCATTTTTCAGGAACTTCGGATTCAATAAATATTGCATCCGCCGGACATGCACGCGGGCAAGCATCGCAATCAATGCATTCTTCGGGGTTGATGTAGAGCATGTTATTGCCTTCGTAGATACAATCAACAGGGCAAACTTCAACACAGTCCCCGTATTTGCAGTCCACGCATGGCTCACAAATAACGTATGTCATTTTATCGTTAACTCTTCTGTTCGCTAGGGAGCCACACTTTTATAGACAAAGGCATCCGTAGGAAATTCTTTGTCGTTTTTAAATTCGGATAGGATTGAGTTGTAGTCTTCGGGAGCCATAATTTCCTGCCCTTTTTTAATTTTCTGAGGCACCGTGTTTTCAAGAAAATTGGCTATCGGCGCGTTCGCCCGCCATTTTTCGTAAAGATCCCACATCCCGTGCTCCTTACAAAGCTTGCGGACCTTTTTATCGCTCAGGATCAGGATAGGAGTATAGCAACGCAAATAGGCTTCCAGTTGAGCGAGACTTTTTGCCTGGCGCGAGAAATCCTTTGAATCAAACATGCCGTCGTCGGGAAGCATTTCATAGCGGCCCTGGAATTCGGGTATGTAGCCGTCTTCGATCTCCCCTTTATCGACAAAATATTCATACGCCGGAGTCCCCCTGAAGGGTGTAAAAATTAGCCATTGCACGATACGGGGCTGATCGAATTGCAAGACCCATTCTATCGAGCGTTGATGGGCTTCTGGATTATCCCCGGGCAAGCCGATCACCATGTTCATCCAGGGTGTAATCCCTACTTTCTGGATCATCCGGATGGCTTTTTCGATGGTTTCGAGCTTTTCGCCTTTTCTCAGCATGCGGAAGACTTCCGGGTCGGCGGTTTCAATGCCGACGGCGAGGGTCTCGACCCCCGTTTGCTTCAACAGAGAAAGGAACTCGTCATCAATATAATCGGCGCGCACATTAAAGACGCTGACCTTGTACGGATAACCGCGCCGGAGATATTCTTTGAGAAAATTCTTGGCGTGTTCCAGATCCTGGGTAAAGGCATCATCAATAATCGCAATCAAATTACATTTTGGGTGATTGACCGCGATCTGGTCGAGTTCTCCCCAAAAGGCATCTTCAAGGGCGCGTCCGCGCCAGCGGCTGCCGAAGACCTTGGTTGCGGCGCAGAAGGTGCAGTTGTAGTGGCAACCGCGGGAAACAAAAAGCGGATAGGTGATTAAATTTTCGCCGTCAATCATATGCGAGAAAGAGGGTTCGTTGAAAACCTCGCTCCGGCCCAAACGGATAACTTTTTCATCGCTCTGCAATATTTGTTCGAATCTTCCGTCCGCTTCACCAATCACGACCTTGCTTACCCGCTCGTCCTTTTCCATGATATCCCAGAACGCAACGGCGTGCGGCCCTCCGACCCAAACGGGAATTCCGGACTGGTGGGCGGCATCAAGCGCCTTTTGAACCCGCTCCATCCGCCACTCATGGGACACGGCGGAAATTCCAATAAGGTCCGGTTTTTCCCGTTCCATAAGCTCAATGAAGGCGGTCTCTTCCTGGCCTGCGGGCGGCGGGCTGAAGTGATGATCCGCGATGATAACATCGTGGCCTGAATTTATGATGGATGTCGCCAAAATGGCGAGGCCGATCGTCGGCAACTCGCCCCTTGTGCTGTCATAAACGCCCGGCTTCCATAACAATACCTTCATATTCACGCCCTCACGTCGCATCAACTTCTGTTAACACAATATATTGCGCCGACCATCATCCGTTTCAAGACACGTAAGAAAATACCGAGTCATAAAGTTTGGTGATTTTTTCGATCGGGCACCCGGCCTTGTAAAGATTCTCTGCAATTTCTTCCTGATACGCATACGAAGAAACGATCACGCCGCCGTAAAGCGAAAAATCCAGTTCCGCCACCGAATACACTTTCTTCCCTAAAATCGTCTTAAGTCCCGGATTGCTGTCCGCCAAATGGCAAACGGCATTATCCAGCAGTCCCGGAAAATGCCGGAATATCGCCAGCGCATGCACGCCGGCACCATAAAGGGCGACCGGCTTGTCTCCGGCATCATCGAGTGCGGACTGAATGCGCAAAACGGCCTCTCGTTCGGCGGCGCGCCACTGGCGGATCGCATCTTGGGAACGGCGCATCGAAACTTCACTAAAGACCGGCTTGGCGGCGCCGTCCTCGCGCCGGGCGATCACGCGCAGCCCGGGATAGTGCTTCCGCTCTTCACTCTTGACGATTTCCAATCCCCCGGATTGGGCCAGCCACTCCAGATTGTGAAGATTGAAATTGATGACATGGTAATAGCCAAGCGGCGGGGAAATGCAGCGGTCGTAGCGCATTCCGTCCGGCACTTCGATATACAAATATCCTCCGGGCCTGAGCAGACGGGCGGCCTTGCCAACGACTTCGGCCGGGTTGTCAAAATGTTCAAGGCAATGAGACAGGACCGCGACATCTACGCTTTCATGCGAGAGCTCAATCGGATCAAGAAAGGACCGGGACACGACCGTGCACCCCTCAATCGAGGAACATCGGGCGGACGCCCCCGTACTTTCGATCAGGACCGCTTCCAGATGATTTGCATTTCGCAAATAGGATTCACGAAACATGCGAAACAGCGTTCCATCCGACGATCCTACTTCCAGGTAGGAAAGTTCATCCCGATTCTCGGCGAGCCCGAGTATTTCATTAACCTGCATTGTCTTGGTCTGAAAATTCCAGACCTCCGGCGACAAAGCCGGCAGATCGGATCGTTGATGGCCATGTTCCTTTTCAAGATCCAGTTCCGGGGAATAGAGTCGATCATCGACGCTTCGCGTCCGGCTGTAGATCAAGCCGCAGATTGGGCACAGATCAACGGTGTAATAAAGCTTGCGGTTCAAGGCGACGACGAAATCTTCAGCAATACGTTCGGACCGGTCTCCGGCGACATGACAGACCGGACAGGATTCCAGCGTTTTCAAGGCGCCAAACCCGTCATCTCCTCCGTCCGTCCGCCTGAGCGCCGCCGCCTCAACCATTCCGGCTCTCCACCGCCTTTTCTCTCACTTGGGGGCGATTGTCGACCCGACCACTCCAGTCCCAATCGATACAATCGTGGCAGACGCAGTCTTTCGAAATCCGGTTGGTCAGATGGCTGGCGCGAAGGTCCAGCATCTTATCGCCCTGCCAGGCCTCCCGAATGGTCATATCCTTGATGTTGCCAATGGACAGCTCGCCATCGATGTTCTGGCTGCACGGAACCAGTTCACCATTGGACAGAACCACAAGGCGCAGCCAGAGCTGACGGCAGG
>JAOUPW010000110.1 GCA_029879665.1 Rhodospirillales bacterium
CCCGCGCCCGCCACCGCCACCGACCCCAAGAAGGTCGTTTCCGGAACCGTTTAAGCACGTTCTACGTATTTGTGCCGCCAACCTTTACCGTAGCGCCGCGGTAAAGGTTTTTGCGTCCACATTTCCGCCGGAACAGATTATTCCTACGGTTTTCCCTCTGGCGTCATAGGCGCCGCTAAGAACGGCCGCCAGGCCGACACTGCCACCGGGTTCGACAACCACTTTCAACATGGAAAAAGCAGTCGTCATTGCATTGGCGGCATCTTTATCTGATACAACCAACCCGCCGGCCAGCAACTTGGAAGCGATGGCAAAGGTGATGTCCCCGGGAGTTGGCGTTAACAAGGCATCGCAAATGGATTTAGCCTTGCCATCGACGGCGACTTTCCTGCCCGAGGATAAAGATTGCGCCATGTCATCGTACCCTTCGGGCTCGACCGAATAGATATTCGTTTCCGGGCTTACCGCATTGAAGGCGGTGGCGCACCCGCTGGACAGTCCACCGCCACTGCACGGGATCAGCACCGCATCCAGACGGGCATTCATATCCCTGGCTTGTCCCGCCATTTCCAACCCAAGGGTTCCTTGCCCGGAAATGATTAATGGGTCGTCATAAGGTTTGATCAGGGTTGCGCCCCGCTCGAGAGCGATTTTTTCACCTATGGCTTCCCGGCTGTCTTTCATTCGATCGTATAGAATAACTTCCGCGCCATATCCCCGGGTATTGTTGATTTTAATTTCAGGCGCATCCTTGGGCATGATAATGACCGCCGACATGCCGAGAAGTTTTGCCGAGGCGGCGACGGCTTGCGCATGGTTTCCCGACGAGTAGGCGACAACGCCTTTTGCCTTGTCGGTTTCCGAGATTCTGGACATTTTGTTATAGGCGCCGCGGAATTTGAACGAGCCTGTTCGTTGCAACATTTCCGCCTTAACGAGAATCCTTCCTCCCGTAAGATCATTCAATTGCGGCGATTCCAACAGGGGTGTTCTGACGGCCAGTCCTTCCAGTAACCGGGCGGCGTCCTGAATATTCTTAAGGGTGGGGATGAATGTTTCGGTGACTGATGACATGGAGCCTCATCTTAATCGGCGTTTACAGGGACAAGGTGCGTGGGTATCACAGCCCCAGCAAGGGAGGCAATTCATTTAACGTGGATATCTCGACCAGGTATTTACCGGGAATCCGTTCCGGTTTTTGCCCAAACCGGTTGACCCAAACCACCTTGAAACCAAAATTCGCCGCACCGGCGACATCCCAGCCATTGGAGGACATAAAGCATATTTTATCGGCCGCCATGCCGAGACGGTCGACCGCCATCTGATAGACGCTGGGATGAGGTTTGTAGATTTTTACATCATCAACGGATATTAGGGCATCAAGAAGACCGGTCAGGGATGCGGACCGTGACGCGGCGGATATCATTTCTTGTGATCCATTTGAAAGAATTGCGGTTTTATAATTTCCGGATTTGAGAATCCTGAGAGTGCTTATCACCTCAGGATAGGCATCCAGGGTCATGTACAAATCCATTAGACGGGCGCGGAGCGCCGCGTCGTCTATGTCGAGAGCGGAGAGGGCGTGATCCAGGCCGTCACCGGTGACTTGCCAAAAATCCGCCCATTCTCCCATCAGGCTACGAAGCCAGGTATACTGAAGTTGTTTTGTCCTCCAAATATCCGCAAGGGGGGACGCCTTGTCTCCCAGTACGTCGCTGCACCGGGCGGCTGCCGAGGTTACGTCGAACAGGGTGCCATAGGCATCAAAGACGCAGGCCCCGATATTATCAAGCGCGGATGTATTGGACATCATTTGTGCAAATCGTTTTCCAGCCGCAAAGCTATTTCCGTTTCCGACAGTCTGATGCGGTACATTTGAAGATGTTCAAGAACCCTTTGTACATAATTTCTTGTTTCACGGAAGGGAATTAATTCGATCCAGTCGATGGCGTCAATCGCCGGGTCGCGGGGGTCTCCATTTCGGCGCATCCATTTCCATGCCCGGCTGGGGCCGGCGTTATAGGCGACTAACGCCAATACATATGATCCATTAAATTCTTCAACCAGACCCGCCAGGTAAGCCTGGCCCAATTTCAAATTATAGTCCGGATCGGAAAGGAGGCGACGTTGGGAATAGGGTATGTGGAGTTTTTTTGCAATTTTACTTGCCGTTCGCGGCATCAATTGCAATAGACCCCGTGCCCCGGCGTGGCTTTTGGCGACATTATTGAAAGCACTTTCCTGACGAATCATGGCAAGGACAAGGGGAACCTCCAGCACGGGAGAGTCTTTATCAATTTTCATCAGCGGAGGGGTAATCATCGGGTATCCATGCTCGGTCATCAGCCATCCGGATTTATTGGCTATTTTGGCGACGATCACCGCTAGGTCCGGGCGATTAATAGTGTGGGCCAGATCAGCGGTAAGTGAAAGCCAACCTTGGGAATTGCGTATTCCGCCGATCGCTTTGATGAAGGATTTAAGATATTTGTCATCTCCAATCTGGTTAAGGATTTTCGCAGCCTTTACCAATTCATGACTTGAAAAAGATTTTATTTCCTCCGCCAAAGGTTTTTCGTTGTCTGGGATTTTGAGAGAGCTTCCGGGGTTAATTCTGGCAAATGCCAACTGGCCGTAATAGGAAGTCGGAAATGAAGCCGCGATCCCATACCATTTTTCGGTGGCCTTGGTGTCGTTTAGTTTTTCCGCGGCTCGACCCGCCCAATAGGCGCCGCGGGCGCGGCTGATTGGATATTTTACCGACTGGTACATGTTGGTAAAATGCTCGAGAGAAACTTTATAGTCTTCCAGAAAACGCAGGGCGATCCATCCGGCAAGCCATTCGCCTTCCGCGTAATGCACCCCTTCCGTAAGGCCATGTTCTTTGCTTATTCTATAAGCATCGCTAATATGACCTTTTTTCAGGGCGCTGCGGGCCAGCACCGAACGTTCTTTCCACCACTTGTCTGGATGGATCATGTCCGGTGGTGGAGGAGTCAGCAATTCCAGCGCGGATTCATCAACGCCTTTGCGGCGGCGCCAACGCAATCGTTCAAAGATAAGCCCCGGGTGGGTTTTCAGTTCCGGAGGGACTTTACGAATGGCGGCGTCCACATTGCCTTCCCTTCGCATTAGCATCAGCCGGGCTTCCGCCAGGGTTCGATAGGGGAGTGGCACTTTCCAGAGCATGCGCCGCGCCGGCCAATATTTATCATCCCATAACAGACGTTCCATGCGTTTAACGTGGTCGTCCTGAGTTAGGTATTTACGGTAACGTTTTAGAAAATACCTTTCCTGCTGTTTGGTGAAATTTCCATTAATCCAAACTTTGCGTAAAACGTCGCGTGCCTGGTTGGTCTTTCCTGTTGCCAGCAGGGCCGCTCCTAAACGGGTGCGTCCCACGGCGCTAACGGGAGGGAACTTCTTAAACCAGGAGAGCAATTCACTGGCGGGCGTTTTGTCGGTGATGGCCTCTTCGGCGCGGCGTAATAGTCGCGGCCTGTCTGGCCATTCGGGGTTTTCTTCTATAAAAGCCGAAATTTCAGAAAATGAAGAAGATTCATTGACGCGTGAATAATCCATCCAACGAAAAATTTTGACCGCCAGCGGAGACTTAATATTTTTGATCTGGTGTTCGGCCCTGCTCCATCTTTTATCCTCGATGGATTTCAGGGCGGCCTTGCCCGCACGGACGTCATTGGGGGATAGGGCCGGCCCGTCCACGGGCGATAGGGAATTGGCTCCCGATCCCAGGCCCATGGATATCGCCAGAACGATAAGGGCGACAGTAATTCGCCGTTTGCGCAAAGCCCCGTTCTCCTCTGTTTCCCGCCTTACTATAACGTCTATGATCCTGTGAAGTCTTAACACATCCACGGCAAATATCCCTAAGCTTGGAATTTTGCGGGTTTTGTGGTGTTCTGTTGCTTGCCGAAATGGCTATCCGGGGGTATGTTCGCCCACTTTAATTATTGAGAGTTTCAGGAGGAAACCATGTTCCAGGGATCCATCGTCGCCCTGATCACCCCTTTTGCGAATGGCCAAGTGGACGAAAAAGCCTTTAAAGCTTTTGTTGATTGGCAGATCGGGGAAGGGACGGATGCCCTGGTGCCCTGCGGGACAACGGGCGAATCGCCCACCCTCAGCCACGATGAGCATATGCGGGTGACGGAACTATGTATTGATGTCGCCAAGGGGCGGGTGCCGGTGATCGCCGGAACAGGGTCCAATTCAACGGAAGAGGCGATCGTACTCACGCGCCATGCCAAGGAAGCCGGCGCCGATGGCGCCCTGGTGGTTACGCCTTACTATAACAAACCGACTCAGGAAGGTCTTTATCAACACTACAAGGCGATCAATGACGCCGTGGAAATCCCTATTGTGATTTACAATATTCCTGGGCGCAGCATTGTTGACATGTCGGTTGAAACCATGGCCCGGTTGGCCAAGCTGCCAAATATCGTTGGCGTCAAGGATGCTACCTCGGACCTGTGCCGGCCCATGTTGACCCGTCTTGCCATCGGTGATGATTTTTGCCAACTCAGTGGCGAAGACGGCACCGCCGTGCCGTTCCTTGCGGGCGGCGGCCATGGATGTATTTCCGTGACGGCCAATATCGCGCCCAGGATATGTTCCGAGATGCATCGCGCTTGGCGGGAAGGGAACCTTTCCAAGACTATGGAACTGCAGGACAGGCTGATGCCGCTGCATTCCGCCATGTTCTGTGAAACCAGCCCCGGGCCCGTCAAGTATGGCGCGCATCTTCTCGGTAAGTGTTCTCCCGCAACCCGGTTGCCTCTTTGCGAGATAGCCGACAACAGCAAGAATCTGGTTAAGAAAGCCATGATTTCCTCCGGCCTTCTGAACTGACTCGCTGGCTTCGATCTGTGGGGAAATTATGGCGCGAAAGAATAAAAAGAAGTCCCTTTCCCACGGTAATATTGCGGCCCAGAACAGGAAAGCGCGCCACGATTATTCCATAGAGGAAGAATTCGAGGCCGGGATTATTTTGACCGGTACCGAGGTCAAATCCCTTCGCGCCGGCCGCGCGACGATCACCGAGGCTTACGCAGGGGGAAAGGACGGAGAATTATACCTTTTCAACGCCTATATCCCTGAATACGACGCAGCAAGCCATTTCAGCCATGAACCGCGAAGACCGCGAAAGTTGCTGATGCATAGTCGAGAAATTTCACGCCTTCAGGGTGCGGTTCAGCGCGAGGGAATGACGCTGGTACCCTTGTCCATCTATTTCAATAAACGGGGAATTGCCAAGGTCGGTCTGGCCCTGGCCCGCGGCAAGCAAAAGTCGGACAAACGCGCCTACATCAAAGATCGGGATTGGCAACGGCAAAAATCCCGCTTGATGCGGGAAAAAGGCTGATTTGTTGTCATGAGATAATTACATCGTCGCGGTTCTGATCGATCCGCTCGGGATTTTCTCTAACGCCCGCCGTTAATCGTCGGAATCAATTTCCACGTCCAGGATTTCGGTGACCGGGAGAACGGCAATGTCCTGATAAGACATATTTTTCGGATCGTTCAGGTCTACCAGATTTGAAATCCTCGAGTAGGTGGATGGCACCAAGGCTTCAAATCCGTCGGTGCTGCTACGGCGAATTCCATAATGGACGGTTTCCCGGTCCGGAAGAGAGAGCTTGCCAAGGCCGTTTTTGGTAATCCAGATGGTTCCAGAACGGGCGAAATCACTCAGCCTGCTGGCAATCGTAAGGGTGTCTCCAAGGGCCGTCAGTTCAAGATGGGAGGGCGTCTGGTAGGTGCCGAACCATTCATGGCCTTCGTCGATACCGATATTCAGTTCCAGTTCGTTCATCCAGTTTTTCTTTTTCCGCCACTTGTTACTGATTTCGCGCATCACGGATTTCATCTCAGTGGCGCAACGGATGGCGTTGAGTATGTAATTGCTGTCTGGTTGGGGGAAACAGTAATAGACCATGCCGTCGGCTCTATGCTTGCCTTGGGTTGAATAGTACTTCCGGAGCAAAGGAGTCATGGAACTCCAGATGCTGTTGACCAGTTCGAAATATTCATCGGGCGGCAGGGAAGCGCAGATATCCAGGGAATCTTTCAGGTCGGCAACGATAACGGCAAGCGGCGTTAGGTAAGGCCCGCGTTTTTTGAGAAGATCCCGAATGACGATATCGCGGCGCCCGAGAAGTTGTAAAAGAGAACTGTTGTCCTGACTTTCGGGCAAATAGGTAAATAAGTAACCTTCACGGAATGCTGTCGTATATACAACGTGCCACCGATCCCCTTCGCCGGGCTTCGCCAGATTGACATAGCTGTTCAGAACCGGCTTTACCGCCGCCGGCTCAACTTCGTCAAAGATGCGGACCAGCATATCCATATGGCTGGGATTTATGGATTGGGAGAGGGAAAGCAGGCTCGGCTTTGTTAGCCTGTTTTTGGCAATCGACATATGGTAGCGAATCAATCCCGGCATATCGACGATATCGGCGATGGGGCTATCCCGGAGCAGAAGATTGAAAAGGTTGCGATCTGAAATTTCGCTGGGAAGAGATCTGTTTTGACCGATAAACCGATCCATCGCGGCATCGTTGGCCCATTCGAGTTCGCAGCGCGGATTGATCAGGTAAGCAGGAAATTCAAAATTGTCGAGGGTCAGCCGTAGTGAACCGTCAATCT
>JAOUPW010000112.1 GCA_029879665.1 Rhodospirillales bacterium
AATCCTTTGGCCCCAATTTCATTCGGGAACCGTGGGGCATATTCACGCCCTTCAGGTTCAGTTCTGGCAAACGGAGCGCTGGCCGCCGGAACGGCTGCTTCAAGCCCAATTGACGCAAATCCAGGCCCTGATCTCCCACGCCGCGAACACCGTTCCCTTTTATCAGGATCGGTTGAAAGATGTCGCCACGCTGCCGCCCGGCAAGCTGACCCTGGAGGCTTTCCGCAGGCTTCCTCTGCTGACCCGCACGGAAATCCAGGACGCGGGCGAATCTCTTGTTACCCAAGCTCTGCCCCCGGGGCATGGAAGCATGTCGGACATCAAGACATCTGGTTCGTCCGGAAGGCCCGTGCGGATAAAAAGCAGCAGCCTGGCGGGCAAGTTCGTCGCTGCGCGCGGGCTCCGTTATAATCTGTGGCATCGTCGTGATTTTTTGGGAAAAAACGTTACGATGATTTCACTTCCCCCGGGCACCGAAGAGAAGAAAAGTCAAAGCTGGGCAGTTGGCATCAAAACCGGCCCATCCGTAATACTTAACCATAATTTTCCCGCAGCAAAACTTTTGGAGGCCCTCATCAGGGAGGACCCGGATTATTTGCAGATTCATCCTTCAACCTTGAGGGAATTGCTCCGCATTTCCAGGGAAACAGGACTTCGACCCAGAAAGCTGCGCGAGGTCAGAACGCTCGGCGATAACTTGGATGGCGACATCCGGGATTTATGCCGCCGGGAATGGAACATTGGAATTTCCGATAATTATAGCTGCCAGGAACTGGGTATTATCGCCCTGCAGTGCCCCGATTCTCCCGATCAGCCGCGCATGCACGTGATGGGGGAGTGTTTGCTGGTCGAAGTCCTCAATGATGAGGGCAAGGCATGTAAGGCAGGAGAGATGGGACGAATTGTGGCGACGGACCTTCACAACTATGCGACGCCGTTAATCCGGTACGAGCTGGGCGATTATGCCGAAGCGGGGCCGCCTTGCGGGTGTGGCCGGACCTTGCCCGTGTTGAGCCAAATCGCGGGCCGGGAGAGAAATCTCGCCATTCTGCCCAACGGAGATAAGGTAACGCCGCTGTTGGCCATGGAGCCGTTAATTGTGGAATTGCCAATTCGCCAGTACCAGATGATCCAGAAATCCTTGACCGAGGTAGAAGTAAAAATGACAACGAGTCGACCGTTGACTGAGGAAGAGGAAAATAAATTTCGGAACTTTATCGGCCGCTGTCTTCACTATCCCTTCAATTGCCGTTTCGACTATGTCGACGAAATCCCCCGCGGCCCGGGCGGCAAGTTTGAGATTTTCCGTTGCGAGGTTGCTTCTTCCTGAGGCGCAGCGGCGGTTTTTTTACAGGCCCGGATGGCTTTACAGGGTGCCGTCGGCCCCCTAAGTTTTTCGCGGGCGCAACAATTAGAGCAGTTAAAGCATGACGGAAGGCCCCCTAGCAGATTACCGGGCCAGGATCTCAACCGGGGACCTGAATCCGGATCCCGTGCAGGCTCTGGCGGTGGAAAAGCTGCAAAGTCTTTACCACGCCCTTGCCGGGTACAAACCGCTTACGGGGTTAGCCGGATGGAAAGCCAGGTTCGGCCTGAACCGCCGGACCGAAGGACCGCCCCAGGGCCTTTATATCTACGGCGGGGTCGGACGCGGCAAATCCATGCTGATGGATATGTTTTTCCGCAATGCCGCCGTCGAGCGCAAGCGCCGGGTCCATTTCCATGCCTTCATGCAGCAGATCCATGAACGGTTGACCGAATACCGAAAAAAGCCGGGGCGCGCCGGCGACCCCATCCCGTCGTTGGCCGCGCGCCTGGTGGAAGAATCCTGGCTTCTCTGTTTCGACGAATTTCAGGTACAGGATATTGCCGACGCCATGATTCTGGGGCGGTTGTTCGAAGCCCTGTTCAAAGCCGGTGTGGTGGTGGTGGCCACCTCCAACCACCCGCCACGGTCCTTGTATAAGGACGGTCTGCAACGGGATCTTTTTTTACCCTTTGTCGACCTGATCGAGGAAAAGCTGGACCTTCTGGAACTGGCCGGCAACACCGATTACCGGATGGAAACCATCCGGAATATGAACGTCTACATTACCCCCAACGATGCCGCGGCCGACCGGGAACTGGGTCGCTGCTTTAGCCGGCTAACCAATGACGCGCCGGCAAATTCGGACGGGATCGTTTTCCATCGCCGGCGAATCGAAGTGCCGATGGCGGTCGATGGCGTCGCCTTGGCCAGCTTCGATGATCTGTGCTCGCAGCCGTTAGGTCCCGGCGATTATCTGGAAATCGCACGGCGCTACCACACGCTGGTGATGCCGGGAATACCACGCTTGCAGCCGTCGGAGCGCGACAAGGCAAAACGTTTCTTAACCTTGATCGATGCGCTGTATGAACACAAAGTTACTCTTATCTGTTCAGCGGAAACCCCGCCAGAATCCATATATCCTGCGGGGGATGGGGCTTTTGAGTTTAAAAGAACGGCGTCGCGTTTGATGGAAATGCAGTCGGAACCGTACATAAAATCCAAACACATTGATTAAAAATGAATCGCGCGGGTGTGATCTGGAACACACCCTAAGGAAAACTATTTGGTTATTAATTACGCCGACGCAAAAAATAGAATTTTCAAAATATTTAAAAAAAGCATTCTTATGCTTGCTCTCAGAATCAAAAAAGAGTAGTAACGCAATTGGAATAGGTAGTGCGCAAACAGGATAATGATTAGGCGTTATTATTTTTTGATAGCTTAGAGACTTTGTTGATCAAGAATCGCAAGCCATCCAACTAAGGAATATTTTATGGCTCGACGGAAAATCGCCCTTATCGGCGCTGGTAACATAGGCGGGACTCTGGCCCACTTGATTGGTCTGAAGGAACTTGGAGACATTGTCATATTTGACATTCTCGAGGGGATCCCAGAAGGAAAAAGCCTTGATATCGCACAATCCTCGACGATCGAGGGTTTCGACGCCAAGCTGAAAGGCGCCTCCAGCTATGCCGCCATCAAAGGGGCCGACGTGATCATTGTCACCGC
This sequence comes from Rhodospirillales bacterium, assembly GCA_029879665.1. Lineage (GTDB taxonomy): Bacteria > Pseudomonadota > Alphaproteobacteria > Rhodospirillales > JAOUPW01 > JAOUPW01. The sequence continues at coordinate 3,038 of JAOUPW010000112.1, forward strand.
CGGCGTCGCGCGCAAGCCGGGAATGAGCCGGGACGACCTGTTGGGCATAAATACGAGTGTCATGAAATCGGTCGGCGAGGGCATCAAGAAGAATGCCCCGAAAGCGTTCGTCATATGTATCACCAATCCGCTGGATGCCATGGTCTGGGCCTTGCGGGAAGCTTCGGGCCTGCCGCAGAAAATGGTTGTCGGAATGGCCGGCGTTTTGGATTCCGCCCGCTTCCGGTATTTCCTGGCTGAGGAATTCAAGGTTTCGGTCGAAGATGTCACCGCCTTCGTTCTTGGCGGTCACGGCGACTCCATGGTCCCGTTGGCCAGATATTCCACCGTCGCCGGCATCCCGCTTCCGGATTTGGTGGCGATGAAATGGACGACGCAAAAAAAGCTTGACCAGATCATTCAACGAACCCGCGACGGCGGCGCTGAGATCGTCGGACTGCTCAAGACCGGGTCCGCGTTTTATGCTCCGGCTTCTGCCGCCGTGCAGATGGCCGAATCTTATTTAAAGGACAAAAAGCGTGTTTTGCCCTGCGCCGCGTATCTTCGGGGCGAATATGGGGTAAAAAATCTTTATGTCGGGGTTCCGTGCGTTATTGGCGCAAACGGAGTCGAAAAAATTGTCGAGATCAAACTCGATAAAGCCGAAAAAGCCGCATTTAACAAGTCGGTAAAGGCAGTTCAAAACCTTATTGGGGACATCAAAAAGCTCGAAAAAAGGCCGCCTAACCGAAAATAAGGCAGTCAGACATTGTGGTCATCGTAAAGCTTCAGTTAAGAAAGCTGAATTTGGTAATCGACTGTTAATAAAGTCTGCGCAAATTATGATCATATATAACAAAGGGAAGGCGTAACCGAGAGACCGTTACTAGTAAGGGGATACTCTATTATGAAAGCTAAACAGAAAACCACGAGGAAGCCTGCTAAGCGTAAGGCCGCCTCAACCAAACGGAAACCGGCCAAGCGGAAGTCCGCTGTCCGTCGCAAACCTGCCGTAAAGCGCAAAGCTGCTAAGAAGCGCAGCCCGGCGAAGCGGAAGACCGCGAAGCGTAAGACGAAGAAGGTCGCTAAGAAGAAGACCGCCAAGCGGAAGACGAAAAAGAAAGCCGCTAAGAAGAAAACCGCTAAGAAGAAAACTGCTAAGCGGAAAACGAAGAAAAAAGCCGCTAAGAAAAAGACTGCTAAGAAGAAAACTGCTAAGAAGAAAACCGCTAAGAAAAAAACAGCTAAGAAGAAAACCGCTAAGCGCAAGACGAAGAAGAAAGCCGCTAAGACCAAGACCAAGCGGAAGACCAAGCGCAAAGCTGCGAAAGCGAAAGTTGTCGCTCCCGCCAAGCGGAAAAGTTCTTCTTCCAAGAAGAGAAAGCCTGCTCGGAGAAAAAGCTCCAAGTAAGCGGCCTCTACGAAGGCAAAGATGAACATACACGAGTACCAAGCCAAGCAACTCTTGGCTAAATTTGGCGTCGCCGTCCCTCGGGGCGGCGTCGCTTATACCGCCCAGGAGGCCCAATCCGTGGCCAAAGACCTGGGCGGTTCCGTTTGGGTGGTGAAAGCCCAAATTCATGCCGGCGGACGCGGCAAGGGCGGCGGCGTTAAGGTCGTCAAATCCATTGAAGACGTCCGCTCCACTGCCGATCAGATGCTGGGCATGACCCTGGTGACCCATCAGACGGGTCCCGAGGGCAAGGAAGTAAAAAGGGTATATATCGAGGAAGGCTGCGATATTGCCCGGGAACTCTATCTCGGCGTTTTGATCGACCGTGTGACATCCCGTGTTACCTTCATGGCTTCGACGGAAGGCGGCATGGAAATCGAGGAAGTCGCAGCCAAGACTCCCGAAAAAATTCTCAAGGTGGTAATAGATCCGGCGACCGGCATCCAGCCATTCCACGCCCGCCAACTGGCATTCGGCCTGGGGCTCGAAGGAAAACAGGTGGGAGCCGCCGTAAAATTCATGATTGCCATGTACAATGCATTCACCGGGCTGGACGCCAGCCTGCTGGAAATCAACCCGCTGGTGATAACCGGCGCTGGCGAGGTGATCGCGCTCGACGCCAAAATGAACTTTGACGATAACGCGCTCTACCGTCACAAGGATGTGGAAGCGCTGCGGGATGAAGATGAAGAAGATCCGACCGAACTAGAAGCCGCCCGTCACGACCTCAACTATATCAAGCTGGACGGCAGCATCGGCTGCATGGTCAATGGCGCCGGCCTGGCCATGGCGACCATGGATATCATCAAGCTGTATGGCGGTGATCCTGCGAATTTCCTCGATGTCGGCGGTGGTGCGACCAAGGAGCGGGTAACCACGGCGTTCAAGCTCATTCTTTCCGATCCCAACGTGGAAGGAATTCTGGTCAATATTTTCGGCGGGATCATGCGCTGCGACGTCATCGCCGAAGGCGTGGTTGCGGCCGCCCGTGAAGTCAGCCTCAACGTTCCCCTGGTCGTTAGGCTGGAAGGCACCAATGTGGAACTGGGCAAGAAAATTCTGTCCGAATCGGGCCTTCCCATCGTTTCGGCGGATAATTTGGCCGACGCGGCTGAAAAAGTAGTCAAAGCGGTCAAGGAGGCGGCCTGATGGCAGTTCTAGTCGGTTCCCAGACCAAGGTGATCTGCCAGGGTTTTACCGGTGCGCAGGGCACGTTTCATTCCGAACAGGCGATTGCCTACGGCACAAACATGGTCGGCGGCGTCACCCCCGGAAAGGGCGGCGCCAAGCATCTGGATTTACCCGTATTTGATACCGTCGCGGCCGCGGTGGCCAAAACCGGGGCCAACGCCTCGGTGATTTACGTACCGCCGCCCTTTGCCGCCGACGCTATTCTGGAGGCCATCGACGCCGAAATCCCTCTGGTGGTGTGTATTACCGAAGGGATTCCCGTTCTTGACATGGTCCGTGTCAAGCGCGCCCTGGAAGGAACCAAGACAAGACTCATCGGCCCCAACTGCCCAGGCGTCATCACTCCCGACGAATGCAAAATCGGCATCATGCCGGGGCATATTCATACCCGGGGCAAGATCGGTATCGTATCCCGGTCCGGCACGCTCACCTATGAAGCCGTCGCCCAGACCACGGCGGCCGGGTTGGGCCAGACCACTTGTATTGGCATCGGCGGCGATCCGGTCAACGGTACCAATTTCGTCGATTGCCTGGAGCTGTTCCTGAGTGACGGGGAAACCGAAGCCATTGTCATGATCGGCGAAATCGGCGGTTCCGCCGAAGAAGACGCGGCGGACTTCATCAAGCGCTCGAAAATCAAAAAGCCCATGGTCGGGTTTATCGCCGGGGTTACGGCGCCTCCCGGCCGGCGTATGGGCCATGCTGGAGCCATCATTTCAGGCGGAAAAGGTACGGCCGAAGACAAGATCGAGGCCCTGAAAATCGCCGGAATTGCAATTTCCCCCTCGCCAGCGGCCATTGGAGACACCATGTTAAAGGTGTTGAAGGGTTAAAAGGGTTAACCGTTCCATCTGTTCCTATCAGAGGGGGCCGGGGAGATCCCCGGCTATTGCGCCATGTCGTCCTCATCGGATTCCTTTCTTAGCGGGACCAACGCGACCTATGTCGCCGAGCTTTACTCCCGCTATCAAGATGACCCCAACCGGGTGGATTCCGACTGGGC
>JAOUPW010000111.1 GCA_029879665.1 Rhodospirillales bacterium
AAACGCCGGACGCGCGCGAACTCGACGATCCAGACGATTTTGCGTACCAGGTAATCAGCCAGGTCTTCGAGTTCGCGCGCGTCCGGCGTTTTGATGTTCGCCAGGAACTGCTTGAGATCGGCGACGCGGGCGCGTTGCTGGGCGATCTCCGTTTCGTTCGATTGAGGAGCATTGATCAGGGCGCCGACCAACTCGGAATCGGCCAGGGCGTCGGACAGTCCGGTCAGCAGGAATTGTGCCCGCTGCTTGTGATTGTCGATGCCCAGGCGCATGCCCAGGCCGAACTCGGCGTTGTCCTCGAACAGCGAATTGGACCAGGCCGGTCCGCGTCCCTCGCAGTTGACGGTATAGGGCGTGGTCGGCAGGTTGCCGCCGTAAATGGACGAACAGCCGGTGGCGTTGGCGATCAACGACCGGTCGCCGTAGAGTTGGGTGATCAGTTTGAGATAGGGCGTTTCGCCGCAGCCGGCGCAAGCGCCGGAGAATTCCATCAGGGGTTCGGCGAATTGTGCCAACTTGACCGTGCCGCTGAGCTTGGAGCGGTCCGCTTCCGGCAGGCTGAGGAAGAATTCCCAGTTTTCCACCTCCGATTCGCGCAAGGGGGATTGTGGCTGCATCATCAGGGACAGGCGCTCGGGGTTTTTCTTGTCCTTGCCCGGACAGACATGGACGCAGAGATGGCAGCCGGTGCAGTCTTCCGGCGCGACCTGTACCGTATACAGCGCTTCACCGAATTCCTTGCCTTTGTAGGGCATGGACTGGAAGGTCGCGGGAGCGCCGTCGAGCTGCGCCGGTTCGTATTCCTTAACCCGGATCGCAGCGTGCGGGCAGACCAGCGCGCATTTGTTGCACTGAATGCACAACTCGGGAATCCATACCGGAATTTCCTGCGCCAGATTGCGTTTTTCCCATTTTGTGGTGCCGACCGGCCAGGTGCCGTCGTTGGGAAATGCGCTGACCGGCAGCTTGTCGCCTTCGCCGGAAAGCAGGACCGCCGTAACTTTCTGTACGAAGTCGGGCGCCTCGCGCGAGATCGTGTGGTGGGGGATATCCGGCGCTGAGACGATCGGCGGCAATGGCACTTCCGAAAGATGCGCGAGCGCCTGATCGACGCCAGCTTCGTTGTTGGCGACCACGTCCGCGCTCTTGTTGCCGTAGCTTTTGTGGATCGCCGACTTGATGTAGGTGATCGCCTCTTCGGTCGGAAGGACGTCGGAAATGGCAAAGAAACAGGTTTGCATGATGGTGTTGATGCGATTGCCGAGGCCGGCGCCGCGGGCGACCTTGTTGGCGTCGACGATGAAAAACCTGAGCTGCTTGCTGATCAGGGCGTTTTGGACGTCGTGCGACAGCTTGTCCCAGATTTCGTTCGGCCCATAGGTGGTGTTGAGCAGGAAGGTGCCGCCGGGAGCGGCGTATTTAAGCACGTCCATCTTGTCGAGGAAGTGGAAATGGTGGCAGGCCAGAAACTGCGCCTGCTTGATCAGATAGGGCGAGCGGATAGGTTTTTTGCTGAACCGCAAATGCGATACCGTTACCGCGCCGGCCTTCTTGGAATCGTAGACGAAATAACCCTGCACGTTGTGGTCGGTGTTCTCGGCGATAATCTTGATCGAATTCTTGTTGGCCCCCACGGTGCCGTCGGAACCGAGGCCGAAGAACACGCAACGGGCGACATCGGGCGATTCGACATAGGCGGATTCGTCAACCGGCAGGGACAGATGCGTAACGTCGTCGACGATGCCCACCGTGAAGCGCGGCTTCGGGTTTTCGAGACCGAGGTGTTCGAACACCGCGCGCACCATTGCCGGCGTGAATTCTTTCGAACCCAGCCCGTAACGGCCGCCGATGATGGCCGGCATGTGGTGGGAATTCCCCATGCCGACGGCCCCGGCGCTGAAAACAGAGGTGACCACATCCTGAAAGAGCGGCTCGCCGACCGAACCGGATTCCTTGGTGCGGTCGAGCACGGCGATGGCCTTGGTCGTCGCCGGCAGCGCGGCGACGAATTCGGCGGCCGGAAAGGGCCGATACAGCCGGATCTTGACGACGCCCACTTTCTCGCCTCTTTCGATCATCCGGTCTGCTTCTTCGTGTACGGTTTCGGCGCCGGACCCCATTATCACGATCACCCGTTCCGCTTCGGGATGGCCGACGTAGTCGACAAGTTTATATTGCCGCCCGGTGAGCGCGGCAAAACGGTCCATGGTTTCCTGTACGTGATCCGGGCAGGTGTCGTAATACGGGTTGCGGGCTTCCTGCATCTGGAAGAAGGCATCCGGGTTTTGCGCCGTGCCGCGCAGCACAGGGGCATCGGGATTGAGCGCCCGGCGGCGGTGGTTGGCGATGTCGGCGGGATCCATCATCGCGCGCAGGTCGGCATCGCTCAGTTCCTCAATCCGATTTACCTCGTGCGAGGTGCGGAAGCCGTCGAAGAAGTGCAGGAATGGCACCCGCGCCTTCAGGGTCGCCGCCTGGCTGATGCAGGCCATATCGTGAGCTTCCAGTACCGAGCCCGAGGCGAGCATGGCGAAGCCGGTCTGGCGGCAGGCCATGACGTCGGACTGGTCGCCGAAGATTGACAGGCCGTGCGTCGCCACGGTGCGCGCCGAAACGTGCATGCAGAAACTGGTCAGCTCACCGGCGATTTTGTACATGTTCGGAATCATCAGCAGCAGGCCCTGCGAGGCGGTGAATGTCGTGGTCAGCGCGCCGCTCTGCAGGGAACCGTGCACGGCGCCGGCGGCGCCGCCTTCGGACTGCATCTCGATCACTTCGGGAACGCCGCCCCAGATGTTTTTGAGTCCTTCGGACGACCACTGGTCGGCCCATTCGCCCATCGTCGAGGATGGGGTGATGGGGTAGATGGCGATAACCTCGTTGGTGCGGAAGGCGACCGAGGAGACGGCTTCATTACCGTCGACCGTGACCCGTCGCCGCGCGGTTTTCCCGTTGCTTTTTTTGATTTGCATCTACCCACTCCACTCGCTCGGGCCCGTCGTCCGGACCACACCGTTTCGGTCCGAAAGCCCGGGCCGGTTGCCACGGTCGTTTTTCGCGACCGGGCAGTTTCAGGGCACACAATCCATCCGAGCCGAAACCGGAAAAGTCAGGCCCCGCCTAAAGAATTGTTATCTCGCGGCATGTTGCGTCGTCTTTTAATATTATACTCAATTCAAGGGCCCGGGGTACAGGGTTCAATGAAAATCCGGAACCAGAAAAGATCATTAAAAGCGCCTTTAATAAAGGCGATTAAGAAGCATTGCTTTCTTGCAGCAGGGATTCCAGGGTTCGTGTCAGGCGCGCCAGATCGGCGTCTTCCGACAGGCGGTGTCCGCCGTTCTTGACGAAGATGATTTCAACGTCCTCGCTTTGCAGCCGTTCGGAAATACGTAGCGCCGTTTGCCACGGCACGTCTTCGTCCTTCATACCCTGGATCAGCCGCACCGGGCAGTCGAGCGCAATGGGCCCGCGCAGCAGCAGGTGTTTCCTGCCGTCCTCGATCAGGGCCTGGGTGAAGGGCATCGGTTCAGGTTCGTATTCGCTTGTCATGTAAATGACGCCGTCCCGTTCCATCACCGAACGTTGTTCCGGCGATAGTTGATTTTCCAACAGGTCTTCGGTGAAATCGGGCGCCGCCGCGATCCCCAACAGGCCGGCGACGCGCGCGTTCAACTTGAGCGCCGCCCGCAGCATGATCCATCCGCCCATGGAAGAGCCGATCAGGATTTGCGGGCCTTCGGTTAGGGTTTCGATGGCGAAAATGGCGTCTTCCGTCCACTGGCCGATGGTGCCGTCGATGAATTTTCCTGACGACTGTCCATGACCGGTGTAATCGAAGCGTAGAAACGCCTGTCCTCGCCTACGACAATATTCTTCCAGATGCAGCGCCTTGCTGCCGGTCATGTCAGAGTTATATCCGGTAAGAAACACCACCCCGGGAGGCTTGCCAGTGCTCAAGTGGTAGGCGATAGTCGCCCCGTCGCTACGGGTCAGGATGTCGGGATCGGGATTTTCGGTCATGGCGGGTCCGGGAACTCGGTTGCTGGGATAATGAACATGCAGACACTAACACTTTCGCCCCCGGTGCGGAACGGGGGTGCGGAACGGGACAACATGACGATACACCGGATATGACATGCGTATTGCAAGTGCTTCCGGCGCTGGGACAGGGCGGCGGCGTTGAGCGGGGCACCGTCGAAATCGCCGACGCCATCGTCACCGCCGGCGGGCGCGCCCTGGTCGCCTCCCGTGGCGGCAATCTCGCCTACGAAGTCAAACGGTTTGGCGGCGAACATTTCGACCTGCCGTTGGACAGCAAAAACCCGTTGGTTATGTACTCCAATATCGGGCGGTTGGCGAACCTGATCGAAAGCCAGGGGGTGGATATCATCCACGCCCGTTCCCGCGCGCCGGCCTGGAGCGCCTATTATGCCGCGAAAAAAACCGGAATCCCCTTCATCACCACGTTTCACGGCACTTATTCGGCCGGCAATTGGCTCAAGTGGCGCTACAATTCGATCATGGCTCGGGGCGACCGGGTGATCGCCATCTCGAATTTTATCGCCGGGCATGTCCGCCGGAATTACGGCGTTCCCGTTTCGCGCCTGCGTACCATTCATCGCGGCGTCGATCTGGGCAAATTCGATCCCGATCAGGTGTCCGCCCAACGGGTGGTCACGCTGGCGGCCAAGTGGCGCCTTCCCGATGACATGCCGGTGGTCATGCTGCCCGGCCGCCTGACTCGGTGGAAGGGGCAGCCGACCTTCATCCGGGCCATCGCCAAGATGAAGAACCGCAATATCCGCGCCCTGCTGGTGGGCTCGGACCAAGGGCGCACCGGATACCGCCGCGAACTGGAACGGCTGGTGGAGGCCTGCGGCGTCAACGAACAGGTTCGTTTCGTCGATCACTGCGACGACATGGCGGCGGCATATATGTTGGCCGACGTCGTGGTTTCGGCCTCCACCGATCCGGAAGCTTTCGGCCGGGTGGTGATCGAAGCCCAGGCCATGGGCCGCCCGGTGATCGCCACCGATCACGGCGGCGCCAAGGAAACGGTGATCGAGGGGAAGATCGGCTGGCTGGTTCCGCCGGGGGATGAAGCCGCGCTGGCGCGAATTCTGGAAACCGCCACCGAACTGGACGAGGCGGCGCGGACGCGGTTGGTGAAAGACTCCATCGCCTACATCCAAACCAATTTTTCAAAGGATACCATGTGCAAAAAAACCATTGCCGTTTATGAAGAAGTCCTGGGCCGGAAGTTTTAGCCATGACGACAGCGCCGCAAGAAAACGCCCCGGATCAAATCCTGGTCATCAAGCTGGGTGCATTAGGGGATTTCATGCAGGCCCTGGGGCCCTTCGCCGCCATTCGCGCCCATCATAGGCGCGCCCACATTACCCTGTTGACCACGGCGCCATATGCGGATTTTGCCTCCGCTTCGCCCTACTTTGACGAAATCTGGACCGACAGCCGCCCCGGTGCGGCTCAGGTGTCGGGATGGCTGGCGTTGCGCCGCCGCCTGCGCCGCGGGAATTTTTCACGGATCTACGACCTGCAGACTTCCGATCGCAGTTCCCTTTATTTCCGTCTGTTCTGGCCCGGCCCTATTCCGCAATGGTCGGGTATTGCCAAGGGCTGTTCCCATCCCCATGCCAACCCGGATCGGGATACCCTGCACACCTTCGACCGGCAGGCGGAACAGTTGGCGATTGCGGGAATCAAAAAGGTGCCGCCGCCGGACCTTGCCTGGGTGACCGGGGATGCTGCCGCCTTTTCCCTGCCCGCGCCCTATGCCTTGCTGGTGCCGGGAGGCGCGCGGCATCGGCCGCATAAGCGCTGGCCGGTGGACCGCTTCGCCGTCCTGGCGCGGGCGCTTTGGGATCAGGGGGTAACGCCGGTGCTGTTGGGGGCGGCGGCGGAAGCGCCCCTGTTGCAGAAGCTCGCCGGCGAGGCGCCCTTTGCCCGTTCGCTGGCCGGGCAAACCGGGATTGCCGATATTGTCGCCATGGCCCGCGATGCGCGGCTCGCCGTCGGCAACGATACCGGCCCCATGCACCTGACCGCGTCCGCGGGATGCCCGAGCGTCGTGCTCTATTCTCATGATTCCGATCCGGCGCTGTGCGCCCAGCGGGGTCCGAAGGTAACGATCCTGAGGCGCGATTCCCTTGCCGGGCTTGACGTTGCCGATGTGTTGAACGCCGCCGCCACCTTGACAGAAATGTGAATCCCACTAGAGTCCGCCCCTTCTCGCAGCCCCCCTAAAGGCCCTGATTGGCTGGGGAAAAACGTATTGGAATAAAGAAGTTCATGGTCGCGATCACCCTTCCCGACGGCAGCGTCCGCCAATATACCGGTTCCGTAAGCGGTGCCGAGATTGCCGCCGACATCGGTCCCGGCCTAGCCAAGGCGGCGTTGGCCATCCGCATGGGGGGCGAAATGAAGGATCTGGCCACGGTCATCGACGCCGACGCCGGGGTTTCCATCGTTACCGCCAAGGATGAGGATGCGCTCGAACTGCTGCGCCACGACGCCGCCCACGTCATGGCCGAAGCGGTCAAGGAGTTGTACCCCGAAGTGCAGGTGACCATCGGGCCGTCCATCGAGAACGGCTTTTATTATGACTTCGCGGTCAAAATCCCTTCACGCCCGAGGATCTGG
>JAOUPW010000113.1 GCA_029879665.1 Rhodospirillales bacterium
CGGATTTGATTTTACGGGACCTAAAAACAGTTTCGGAACATGCGGGCAGCATCATCAACGCGGTGTTGTTAGGGGCTTTAGCCGCGACGGGAAAACTTGTTGCTGGACAGGAGGTTTTCGAGGCCGTCGTCCGCGAGGGCGGTAAAGCCGTCGAAAGCAATTTGGCTGGTTTTTCCGCCGGAATGAATTTGGTTGGAAATGCAAAGCAAGAATCCCTTCCGCTAAAGCGCAATGTGAAAGAACTCAACACGGATAAATACGATTCCTTAAGTGCGTTTCCGGATAAACTGCATAAAATCCTGTCTCTTGGAATAAGCCGGACAATTGAGTATCAATCCCCGAAATATTCCGATCTTTTCCTCGCTCGCGTTCGCCGTATCCTCGCCGCGGATAAAACGGCAAGTGACAAAAAATCCTATGAATTATCCAACGAAGTCGCCCGGTATCTCGCCCTTCGAATGACCTATGAGGATGTGCTTCGTGTCGCCGCTCTCAAAACTCGCGCGGAACGCCTTATGGATATCCGCAACAAATCAGGCGGCCCACGGGACGTCGTTGAGGTCTTGGATTATTTCAAACCGGGAATTGAAGAAATCCGGGCGGTTCTCCCACCTATTATATCAGCCGTCCTGAAACCGTTTGAAGCCCAGACATTTCATCGCCCTTTCAAAGGCGGCATTACCATCAAGTCGACATCAATAACGGGATATTACACCCTGAGATTTCTAGCCAAACTTAAATGGTGGCGACCGAGCAGCTCCCGCTTTAAAGCGGAGCAGCGGAATATTGACGATTGGCTTGCTGAAATTATCAACCTCGCGAAACAAGATTATGAACTGGCCCTAGAATATACAAAATGTGCAAATCTTCTAAAAGGTTATGGCGACACCTATCGTCAGGGCCTGACTAATTTTGGAACGATTACATCGGCGTTGGGAAAATTGCAGCAACGATCCAATGCTGCCGAAAATCTAAAAACGCTTCGTGAAGCGGCATTAAAGGATCCGGACGGTTCATCTCTGAATCAAGCGATTGAATCAATTGGGCTAAGGACATAACAAAAATGTCACGACATATCCCTAAGTTTGCTGATCTCGGCGATGAGACAGGTTTGGTGGAAGAGGAATTCACCCTTGAACGTTTTCCTCCTTACCTGATGAACCGTATTATGAACCGATTGAACACCAACTTAAAGAAATCCCTAAAAGGGGATGACATTTCCGTTGCCGAATGGCGCGTCTTGGCGGTATTGAAAAAAAAGAGCTCGGCAAATATGTCGGAGCTTTGCGTTTATACAATGATCGAACAGTCGACCCTCAGCCGAATCGTGGACCGGTTGGTCGGCCGAAGTCTAGTGCGCCGACATGTCGATGGGAACGACGGTCGTGTCAACCTGACCAGTTTGACTAAAAAAGGGGAGGAAGCGTTCGCAAAAATCTGGCCGGTCGCTCGCTATCATTCAGCCCGCGCATTCAAAAAAATCGACCCTGACGAATTGGAGACATTCATCGCTACACTTCAGAAAATTCTCGATAATGTTCGCGAAACCGATTTTACCTAAGTGAGGCCAACTTAATATTTAACCAAAACAGGAGGAAAATATGACAACTATAACAACAACTCGAAAAACGGTAATCGGCGTAATTGCAGGAGCCGCCGGACTAATTGGCTTAAGCTCCATTGCGGCGGCCGAAGAAGTCACACTTAAAGCCGTCAGTGCTTTTGCCAACGGAACGACCTTCAGCAAAAATTTTCAACGCTATGTTGAAAAGGTGAATGAACTTGGCAAGGGCGTCGTCAAGCTCAACTATCTTGGCGGCGGAAAGTCGGTTATCAACCCCTTTGAGCTTGGAAATGCCATTAAAACCGGCGTGGTGGATATCGGAAACCTGCCCGGCGCTTTTTACACGAATATCGTGCCTGAAGCCGATGCGATTAAGCTGTCGCAGTATACCATTCTGGAAGAACGGAAAAATGGCGCCTGGTCGTTCATGAACGATCTTCATATTAAGAAAATGAATGCCTATCACTTGGCCCGCCAGAAAGACTGCGTTCCTTTTCATCTGTATCTCACCAAGAAAATTGATAAGCCGAACCTCAAAGGCATGAACATTCGAACGACTCCTATTTACAGTGCTTTCTTCACTTCACTCGGTGGGTCAATGATCCGGACGCCTCCGGGTGACGTTTATACTGCATTGGAGCGGGGCGCCGTCGACGGCTATGGCTGGCCCACACAAGGCGTGCTTGATCTCGGTTGGCACGAAGTTACTAAATTCCGTGTCGATCCAGGTTTTTATCGCGCTTCCGTGGAAGTCCTGATTAATAACGACAAGTGGAAGTCTCTCGGCGCGGATCAAAAAACGGTTCTCGCTAAAGCGGCCCAATGGATGGAAAGCCTGTGTGCCGAAGATCAAAAAATAAATGCCACGGAAATTTCCAGACAAACCAACGCGGGCATTAAGCAAATCATGTTTGACAAGGCTTACTTGAAACAAGCCTATGATGCAGGCTGGAAAGCATTCTTGAAAGCCAATCCGGCCAATGGTCCGAAATTGCGTGAATTGCTAACCAAGTAAATATTATGCGGGGCTGTTTATTTATAAACAGCCCCGTTCCTGCCGGGAGGAAAGTTGGGTGAATTTGAGAAATCTGTATAACAGCATCCTGACCGGATGCGGCGTGACAGCCGCACTTGCAATACTGTTTATTGTGTTTTTAGTTTCCGTGAATATTTTTCTTCGAAAATTTCTTCAGACCAGTATTCCGTGGACCGTTGAAGTTTGCGAATATGCCTTATATTTCGCAACCTTTATGGCCGCGCCCTGGGTTTTAAATCAGAACGCCCATATCAGGGTCGATGTTTTCACTTCGTTTCTGACCCCCGAAAAGAGCCGCTATCTGAATATCATCGTCGATTTTATCGGGTTGGGAGTATCCATTGTATTCCTCGTTTATGGCGTTGAAGCCACATTTGCGTCCTGGGTGGGAAAAGCTCTCATCTTCAAGGAACTGGTTGTGCCTGAATGGTGGCTTCTTCTTATCCTGCCGCTGTCGGCTTTGCTTCTGACAATTGAATTCCTTTCCCGTCTAACCGCGGGTTTCAGCTCCCAGCCGAAGATAACCTGATGGAATGGCCACTCGCTCTTTTCCTGTTGCTGGGAACCATGCTGTTCCTAATGATGATCAGCGTTCCCGTGGCTTTTGCATTCCTGGGGGTCAACATTCTGGGCGCCTGGGTTTTTCTGGGTGGTGAAGCCGGTCTGGTACAACTGGTTCGCAACTCAATGGTTTCCGTGACCACCTTTACGCTTGCCCCAATTCCCCTCTTTTTACTGATGGGTGAAATCCTGTTTCACAGTGGCATCGCCTATAAAAGCGTCGAAGCAATTGATCGGTTAATTTCCAGAGTCCCCGGGCGATTGGCCGTCGTCGCGGTTGTCGGCGGTACGGTCTTTTCATCTCTTTCCGGATCAAGCATTGCAAACACGGCGGTGCTGGGCTCCACGTTGCTTCCCGATATGTTGAAACGCGGATATTCACCGACCATTGCCATGGGCCCTATCATGGCGACCGGTAGCATTGCCATGCTGATCCCGCCTTCAGCATTAGCCGTTCTCCTTGGTAGTCTGTCCGGGATTTCAATCGCTCAGCTTCTTCTCGCCGGGATTATTCCAGGTATAATGATGAGCATTCTGTTCATTACATATATTGTTGGCCGCTGCCATTTCCAGCCGTCCTTGGCCCCAGTCGAGGAGAAAAAAGAATCCTACACATGGCGTGAACGCATTATCCCGTTCCTGATTTACGTTCTGCCACTTTTTTCGATCTTCTTTGTTGTTGTCGGCAGTATTTTCAGCGGCTGGGCGACGCCGACGGAATCCGCCGCCCTTGGATCGTTGGCATCCCTCATCGCCGCCGCGGCATATCGGAGCTTAAGCATAAAAATTCTGGTGGTCTCCTTATTGGAAACAGCAAAGATCACCTCAATGATCCTGTTTATCGTTGTCGCATCTATGACATTTTCCCAAATCCTCACCTTCTCCGGCGGGACCAGCGGCCTTCTGTCGGTCTTCAGGGAATATACGCTGACGCCTTTTCTTCTGTTGATCGGAATGATTGGCGTGTTGCTTATACTCGGCGCTTTTATGGATCAGGTCAGCATGATGCTGGTGTCCCTGCCGTTCTTTATTCCTTTGGCGGAAGCCAATAATATCAACACGCTCTGGCTGGGGGTTCTGATGCTGATTGTCATGGAAATGAGCTTCACGACGCCACCTTTCGGATTGCTTCTTTACGTTATGAGGGGCGTGGCTCCCGAGCATATTTCCATGCGCCGGATTTATGTCGCGGCCTTTCCCTTCGTCGGGCTATCGGCCATTGTTCTCATCCTTCTCATGGCTTTCCCTGAAATTGTAACCTGGCTACCCGCAGCCCTCAGAAATTAAGCTGAAGCGGCATTGTCGCGAGTGACATAGTGGATGAAGCGGACGGCTCAGCCATGTCCGCCAATCCGGAAACGGTAGTCAGGGGCTATATTCTCAGGGGCGCATTGAGTGCCTTCAATGGAACATCATCATTCCGCGGGCACTTCCTTGTTGAAACGTCCAAAGTTGCCAAACAGCTGCTGAATGAAGGTCATTTCATTGCCGGAGGTCGGGGTTTCCCGATCAACGGGTACGATATTCCGGCCTTTTTCCAATCCATATGTCTTTACGTCGGAGACAACACCCTTTTCATCGAAGGAGATGGCAACGATCTTGCGTTCCTGAATTTCCGGCGCCAGGAATGCCAGCGTTTCCGTCCGTTCGCTGATATAATACCAGACTTCCTTGTCAAACAGATTGACGTTCGAGGGCGATCCAAGGGTTTCCGAGACTTCCTGACGGGACTGTTCTCCGGGCTTGATCTCGGATATTCGGTCAAGGTCGGGAAGGTTGCCGCGCATTTCAATCCGGGGGGCGCAGGCAGCCAGCACGACGACAAGGGCGCCAACGGCGGTGATTTGTGAAATTCTGTGTATACGCTCAATCATGGATTTGGTTATTTTAGCACCTATTTTTGTCCCATAACGGAAACTTGAGCCTTTTGATCGCATCCCCGATGGGATATGACGTGCTCCCTTCGCTTAGGGGGTTCGAATGGAAGGGTAATAAATCTAACCGTCGGGCCCTTTATGTCAATTGTCCGGTCAGGGTGAGCTATGAATCCATTCCGATTTCTTAAGGGGAGGCCCCTGGAATCCGCCGCCCAACGCTTGTATGACGCCGCTGTCAGGCAAGCCCGGAATCCAGAATTTTATGAAAATATGGGGGTTCCCGATACGGTGGAAGGCCGTTTTGAATTAATTTCTCTTCATACTTTTCTCATCCTGCATCGCCTGAAGCAGGATCATGATGCCACCAAGTCGCTGGCTCAGGCTCTGGTTGATCTGATGTTCAGGGATATGGATCATAATCTGCGGGAAATGGGCGTCGGCGACCAGCGGGTTCCCAAGCGCATCATGAAAATGGCTGAAAACTTTTATGGACGCATGGGAGTTTACGAAAAAGGCCTTGAAATTGTTGATAAATCCCTCTCCGAGGCCCTTCGCCGGAATCTTTTTCATCAGGCAAAGCCCCGGGATATGGACCTGGATCACATGGCGGACTATATCCGCCGTCAATCCAGTGCTCTTTCCAAAGTATCTCTGGAATGCCTGCTTGAGGGCGATATTGGATTTTGGGGGCCGTCCTCCGGCCCTTGATTTGGATTTAACGGACGTACAATGACCTCAGAATTGCTGATCCCGGAATTTTCCCGTCCTGTTTCTCCCGATACCCTGACGAATCAGGATAACCTGTTTAAAATAGAAGCTTCGCCCGAGGAAAAATCGGCTTTGGCCAAGCGGTTCGATTTATTGTCCCTCGAAGTGCTTCGGGCGACAATCCATGTCTTCCCGCCGGAGGAGGGGCCTCTTATTAGGCTTAAGGGCGACTATACAGCCGAAGTCACGCAATCCTGCGTCGTGACCCTGGAACCGGTTAAATCAAGGCTGGAGGGAACGTTTGAGCGCCTTTATGACCTGGAGGTCGGTGAGGAAAATTTCCCTGCCGATGAGGACATCATTCTTGGCCCAGGGGATGAGGTTTCCGTCGACCCCCTTGTCGGGGGCATCCTGGACCTGGGAGAGGTCGTTGCCGAGCAATTGGGGCTGGACCTCAATCCCTTCCCCCGGGCGGAAAAGGCAACTTTTGATGGTTTTTCAACCCTTTCAGGCTCGTCTCTTCCTCCCCGGCTTAAGGATAACCCGTTCGCCGCGCTGGAAGAGTTAAAGGGGAAATTTAAGCTTTAAATCAAGCGTCTTGCCCCAACCCTGATTTTTGTTTAAGTAAGCGTCCGCGCCCACTAAAATACGGGTCTAATTGGAAGAAGAATAAATGGCAGTTCCAAAGAAAAAAACATCGAAGTCTCGACGCGACATGCGCCGCGCTCACGATTCTCTTAAATCTTCGGTATACGAAGAATGCTCCAACTGTGGTGAATTGAAGCGGCCGCATCACGTATGTTCGTCGTGTGGAAGCTATAATGGTCGAGATGTGACCGAAGCGGAAGCGGCCGCCTGACACATCTTTTCATCGGCAGCGGGGGCTACCCCTCTTGAAT
>JAOUPW010000114.1 GCA_029879665.1 Rhodospirillales bacterium
CTCGACCAGGGGGTTGTTGACGACCTCATCGGGCGTGCCTTCGGCGATCAGCTTGCCGGCATCGAGCACAATGATCCGTTCGGAAAACCGCATCACCGCGCGCATGATGTGTTCGATCATGATGACGGCAACGCCAAGCTTGTTGAGTGCGAATAAGATTTCCAGGATTTCGTCCACTTCCGAGCTGGACAGCCCGGCCATGGCTTCGTCGGATACCAGCAGGTCAGGCTTGGCCGCCAGTGCGCGCGCCAGTTCCAGCTTGCGCATATCGACCTGGGTCAGGCCGGCGGAATTTTCATTGGCCCGGTCCTGGAAGCCCACCTGTTCCAGAATCTCCATGGCCTGTTCCTTGTAATTCCGATGGTCGGCCCGTTCCCAGGCAGCGTATTCCAGGGGAATCAACAGGTTTTCCAGAACGGTCATCGAGCGGAACGGGCGTGGAATCTGAAAACTGCGGGCGATACCCATGCGGGCGCGTTTGTAGGCCTTGACGCCGGTGATATCCTTCCCCTTGAAGACGACGGAACCTTCCTCGTTGAACAGCGCGCCGGAAATGCAGTTGATCAAGGTCGTCTTGCCGGAGCCATTGGGGCCGATCAGGCCCAGGCGTTCTTTCTCGCCCAGGTGCATGCTGACCGCATCCAGCGCAACGAAGCCGCCGAAGCGCTTGGTGATGTCGGTTGCCTTCAGGATCGGCTCAGTCATTTTTCCGCCTCTTGCGCATGAAATCTTGATAGAGGCCGACAATGCCTTGCGGTGCCAAGGTGATGAACAATACCAGCATGACGCCGACGATCAGGAGATTGAGCTCGGAAGAAATGGTGACGGTGATGATTTCCTGGGCAGTCCCCAGGAACAAGGCGCCGATGACCGGGCCGAACCAACTCAGGGTGCCGCCGATCATCGGCATGGCAATGGCGTTGACGGCGATCAGCAGGTTGAAAGACGATACCGGATCCACGTAGGTGACGAAGAAGGGATAAGGTGCGCCGGCGATGCCCATCATGGCGCCCATGATGGCGGTCGAGATCAATTTCAATTTAAGCGTCGGCACGCCCATGCACTCGGCCGCCGTTTCATCGTCACGGATGGCGGCAAGCCCCTGGCCCAGACGGGACGAATTGATGTAACGGGACAATGCAACCGATCCCAGAGCCAGCAACAGCATAACCATGAACAGCAGCTCGATGTAGCTGTCGAAGAAAAGCGAATCTTCCGGAGTCAGGATAAAGGTTCCCTTGGCACCGCCGACGTATTCCCAGTTGATGGCGATGGTTTCGAAAACGATGGCCATGGCGAGCGTGGCGATGGCGAAATAAACGCCCTTGAGGCGCAACGTCAGATATCCGGCGCCGAGGCCGATTAATCCGCAAACAATGCCGCTGGCCAGGATCAGGATGGGCAGAGGCAGGCCGATAGCCTTGTCCAGAGCGATGGAGGTGTAGACTCCGACGGCGAAAAAACCGGCGCTGCCGAAGTTCACGTAACCGGTGAACCCGCCCAGGATGTTCCAGGCGACGGCCATGATCAGCCCTTGCAGGACGAGGTAAGAAGCAAAGAAATAGTATTCATTGTCGACCAACTCGGTAAACCCCAGCCCGGTCAAGGCAAGCACGCCCAAGATTATCCAAAAGCCATAGGTTTTCATTTACTGGCGCCCGAACAATCCTTGCGGCCGGAAGGCCAGGGTTAAAAGCAGAATGATGAAGCCCACCGCCGGCGCCCAGGAGGGGCCGTAGAAGGTGGCGACCAGGCTTTCGACGATGCCGATCATCACGGCGGCGATCAGGGTGCCGCTGATGGACCCCATGCCGCCAAGCACGACGATGGCAAAAACGCGGCCGATGTAAAGACGCCCGACCGAAGGTTCCACGGGGCCGATGATGATCAGCAACGATCCCGCGACCGAGGCGGTGGCGATGGCGATTCCCATGGCGAACTGCTTGATCTTGACCGGGTCGGCGCCCATCAGTTGCAGGGCCAGCCGGTCCTGTGACACGGCCAGAATGGCGCGGCCCATGAAGGTTTTCGACAGGTAAAAATAAACGCTCAGCGACAGGGTCGCGGCGACGACAAAAGGAACGGCCATGCGCAGCGGGATGTTCAGGAATCCGATATCAATTGTCTGGCCGATGTAGGTTGCGGAGACCAAACGGTAATCGACGCCATAAACCAGGATCAACACGACCTCGATGATGAACATGAGGCCGAAGAAGAAGGCCAGGCCGCTCAGGGACTCTTGTCCGGTTTTTTCGAAGCTGGCGTAATAAATACGGTAAACGATTACCCCGACGGCAAAGAAGACCGGCATGAATATGATGCCGATCAGAATCGGGTCCATGCCGAAATGCTCATTGAGGATATAGGCGGTATAGGAACCGCAGATGACAAAGGCGGGGTGCGCGATATTGACGATATCGAGCTGGCCAAAGGTAATCGAGAGGCCCAAGGCGACGGCGGCATAAAATCCGCCGAGAAGGACGCCCGCGACGACAGCGTTCAGAAATAGTTCATAAGGAAACACTGTCGTCGGGGCCCCTGATTACATTAGGTAGGTTATTGTTATAATTTCTTTTATTGTTTGTACGGGTAGACGATCTCGCCGGATTTTACGCTGTCCGGATAGAGAACGATGCGCTTGCCAGGACCCGCGAACTGATCCAAGTCGTTGGGTTTGACGTCCCGGAACTGCACTTGCAGCGCCCTGGATTCCGCCCATTCGCCGTTCTTGGCGAATTTCACCGGCCCCACCACCGTGTCGTGGGTGGTGGCGTGGATGTATTTGGCGAGCTTGCCGTGATCCAGGCTCTTGGTCGCGTTGACGGCATTGCCCAGAATTTGAAGATAAGCGTAGGCAAAGGGCGGCAGGTAATGGCCCAACGGATCGACGCCCTTACCCTTGGCTTTTTCCTGGTATTTGGCGAGGAATGCCTCGACGCCCTTGAACTTCAGGGTCGGTTCCGGCACCCAGAAGTCATAGTTGATGACGCCGTTCAACATGGGGCCCAGGTTTTTCTGGATTGCCGCGAATTGCAGGCCGACCATGCTGCCGCCGAACATCTTGGTCTTGAGGCCCAGCTCGTTGGCCGCCTTGACCAGACCGACCGATCCCGGAGGATAGGAGCCGATGTAGACCATGTCGGGCTTGGCTTCCTGGATGGCGCGGATGACCGGGGAGAAATCAGCCGTTCCCGGGGGGTAGGTTTTGTCATAAACGATATTGAGGCCCATTTTCTTGGCATGGGTGCGGGCGCTGGCAACGGCGTTAAGCGCGAATTCCGCGTCCGCCGACAACAGGGCGACGGACTTGGGCGCCGGATTTTGCCGTTTCGCCAGCTCGAAGAAGCCTGCGGACCAGTCGACCAACGGGTTTGGGCCTGACGGCATGATCTGGAAGTAGCGGTCGTAGTTGAATTTTTCGTTCGCGGCCAATCCGAAAAGGGACGGGAAAACCAGTTTTTTGCGCATGACGATGGGCATGGCCGGGACGATTTCGTTGGTGCCGTAGCTGGACACCACCAAATCGACCTTGTCCACGTTGAGAAGCTTGGTGTAGATGCCGGGCACCTTGGCCGGGGAGGTGGCGTCGTCGTAATAGACGAATTCCACCTGACGGCCGAGAAGACCGCCAGCCTTGTTGACGTCTTCACGCCAGATTTCCATGGCGATCAGGGCCCCCTTGCCGGCACCGGCGAGACCGCCGGTCAGCGCCATGGAGAAGCCGATCTTGATGGGCTCGGCCGCTTTCGCCGCCGGGGATACCGCCGCCGAAAAGGCGAAGGCAAGGATCAGGGCGCCCGTAATCGTCCACGAACGGACCCTGCTGAATGGTGTGCGGAACATATCTCTCTCCCTGTAAAGGCTATTGGCTGTTTATGATCCGGGCCTTAGGGGGCCGGATTTTTCTTCTCTCACATAACATAGCGGATAAACGCGAAAAAGTGGTTTTTTGTTTCTTTTCCTAGGGTAATGGATACATTTGGATTAGACAATGAAAACAATAATTTGCTGAACCGTTATTTTTTTGCACCAATAAATAATGCGTCTATGGACGCATAATTAAGAACGGTTCCAGATCTTTAGGGTTTTTTTATGCCGGTATTGAATACATGAAGAACCAATCCGTAAAAATGTTGCCCGTCAGCTTGTTTGGGGCGGTCATGGGAATTGTCGGGCTGGGGCTGTTGTGGCGGGGAGCCTCGGCGATTTTCGGCCTCACGTCCCTGGTTGGGGAAGCGCTGATCCACCTTGGCGCCGTGATTTTCGCCGTTCTCGCAGTGGCCTACATAATAAAGGCGGTCCGTTACGGCGACGAGGTGCGGGCCGAATACCACAATGCCGCCCAGGTCGGCTTTTTCTCGACCCTGCCCATCGGCGGGCTGCTGCTGGCCAGCGGATGGCTCGAGTATTCGATGCCCCTGGCCGATGCGGCCTGGTGGATCAGCACGGTAGTGCAGTTTCTCCTGTCGCTGCTGCTGTTTTCCCGGTTGCTGACGGAATCGCACGTCATCGAAAACGCCAACGGAAGCTGGCTGATCTGCATGGTTTCGCCGGTGATCGTCCCTCTGGCCGGGATACCGCTAGGCCATCTTGACCTTTCCCATTTCATGTTTTCCATCGGCTTCGTCATGTGGATCGTCATATTCACCATTGTCATTTACCGGACCATGTTCGGCCCGGAAATTCCCTTAGGGCTGCGCCCGACCTGGTTCATCTTTATCGTGCCGCCGTCGCTGTGTTTTCTCAGTTATCTGGATATTACCGGCGGCGAGCTCGATTTCTTCTCCCGAACCATGTTTTATTTCACCATGTTCCTGACCCTGGTTTTGTGTTTTTCCTCCCGGGATGTCCGTAAATGGCCGTTCACGGTGGCTTGGTGGGCCTTTACCTTCCCCTTTGTCACCATGTCATCCGCCGCCCTGTCTTATTTCGAAGCCGCTCCCGGTGCCGTATCCCAGGCGGTGGCCGTTGTCACCCTGGTCCTGACCACCCTGATCGTCGCCGTGGTCACTTTTCGGACGCTGAAGGCCCTTTTGTCCGGAAATCTGCTCAAACTTCCGGATGGCTAGATTATGGAAGACTCTTCCCTGATCGGCGCAAGAAGGTTAAAACTAAAAAAAATTAAATAGTTCCTGAACCAGTTCGGGGGAGGACAACAGGTGAAAGCGGCATCCTTTGATTTCATCAAGGCCTCGTCCCTTGATGATGTTTTCGACGCCTTTGATCAATACGGTGACGACGCGGTGATTATCGCCGGCGGCCAGAGCTTGATGCCGGCGTTGAACATGCGCCTGTCGGCGCCATCCCATCTTATCGACATTGGGTCCGTGCCCGGTCTTGGCGAGATTCTCGTCACGGGCGGAAGCTTGCGCATCGGCGCCTTGGCGCGGCATCGCGAGGTGGCGTCTTCTCCGGAGGTTGCGGCGCACGCGCCCCTGATCGCCAAAGCCATGCCGTTGATCGCGCACGCTGCGATCCGCAACCGGGGCACCTTCGGCGGCAGCCTGGCCAATGCCGATCCGGCTTCCGAACTGCCGGCCTGTACGCTGGCGCTGGGCGCGACCTTCAACATCGCCGGGCGTGGCGGCACCCGCCAGGTGGCGGCGTCCGATTTTTTCCAAGGGCTGTATGAAACCGCCATTGGCGAAGGCGAGGTTCTCGTCGGGGTCGATATTCCGGTGATTCAAGATGGCGAGAAGGCGGCTTTTTCCGAACTGGTCCGGCGTAGCGGCGATTATGCCACCGTTGGCGTGGCGGCACAGGCGCAAGTGACGGGCAAGGCCCTTTCCAACGTGCGCCTGGCTTTTTTCGCCGTCGCCGACCGTCCGCTTTTGGCCGCCGCCGCCGCCGCCGCCATCGAGGGCCGGGCGTGCACCGCCGAGGTCATCAAGGCCGCCCAGGATGACCTGGGCCGTGACCTCGCCGGCATTGCCGGTGATGTGCATACCGAAGCTGCAACCAAGCTGCATCTGGCCCGCGTGCTGTTGGGGCGGGCGTTGAATGAGCTGACCGGGGAGGCGGCATAATGGCTTTTGAGAAAGAAATCACCCTGACCCTGAATGGCGAGGCCGTGTCCCGCCGCATCGACCCCCGCCGCAATCTGGTCGATTTTCTGCGCGAGGAAATGCAACTGACCGGATCGCACGTCGGCTGCGAACACGGGGTCTGCGGCGCCTGCACGGTGCGGGTCGATGGCGAGATCGTGCGCGGCTGCCTGATGCTGGCGGTGCAGGCCGACGGCGCGGTGGTGGAAACCATCGAAGGGGTTTCCGACAGCGGCGAGATCGCCGATCTGCAGGCGGCCTTCGTCGAACGCAACGCCCTGCAATGCGGCTTCTGCTCGCCGGGCATGCTGCTGACGGCGCAGGACCTGTTAAAGGCCAATCCCGGCGCCAGCCGCGATGAAATCCGCGAGCATATATCCGGCAACTACTGCCGCTGCACCGGCTATCAGGCCATTGTCGACGCCATTGAAAAAGTCGGGCGCCAGCGCCGGGGAGGGGACTCATGAGCGATCAACCTTCCGTCAGCGTACTGGACCGTCCCAACTCCTATATCGGGCGCGCCGTCGAACGGCCCAACATCAAACGCCTGGTGCAGGGGCGCGGCACCTATGTGGACGATATCATCCTGCAG
>JAOUPW010000115.1 GCA_029879665.1 Rhodospirillales bacterium
TAAGGCTCCGGCAAAGGGTCTAAAACGCATCTCTATAAACTCCCGTATGAAAAATGAACGATAAGAACAGGTGATGCCGTAAAAAAAATACCACAAATCAAAGGATTATGTAATCATTGGTATTATATTTTATTGAATAATCACGTATATTTGAAATCCATATTATCCCCGATTTTCAGAGCCATAACTCCATGAGACAAATCGCCTACGGACTTGCCCTCTTCCTCAGTTCCGCCTGCGGCTTGATAATTGAAATCGTCGCCGGTCGGCTGCTCGCTCCATATGTGGGCATGTCGCTCTATACTTGGACCGCGATCATTGCCGTGGTTCTGTCGGGGCTGTCGGCGGGCCACTGGATTGGTGGACGGTTGGCCGCCGCCGACGTCGATGCTGCGAAAGGCGGCCGCCGTATCGCTTTCGCTCTGGCATTGGCCGCCGTTTCCTCTCTCGGATCTCTGGTGTTGTTGCGGACTTTGTCCGGATTCCTATTGACGGTCGGCCTCACTCCCATCCCCGCCATCGTGCTGCTGACCACATCGCTGTTTCTGCTCCCCAGTCTGTTCGTTGGAATTGTTTCGCCGATCCTGACTAAGTTGGCGGTGGACGCCCGCCCCGGCCAACATGGACATGTGATCGGCCGCATGTACGCGCTCGGAACCCTGGGCAGTATCGCCGGCACCCTGGCCGCCGGCTATTTGTTCATTTCCTGGATTGGATCAACGGGAACCGTCATCACCGTCGCCCTGGTTTATTCCCTACTGGCGCTGGCGTTTGCCATTGCCGATCCTCTTCGCCTGCTGGTTCTCTTGCTGCTCGCCGGCGGCGGCGGAACTTTTGTCCTTTGGGGAAACACGCTGAAGGCCTTTCAAAGCCCGTGTACCGTTGAAAGCGATTATTTCTGTATCCGCATTGCCGATTTCAGTGCCGACAGCGGGCGCGAAAGCAATCTGATGGTGCTCGATCACCTTGTTCACAGCATTAACGACCGTCGTGACCCTGGGTATTTATACAGTCCCTACATCCAGTTCGTGGACGAAGTGGTGAAGTTGCGTTTCCAGGACACATGGGACAGCGGCAAATCCGCTCCCGCCGCATTTTTTATCGGCGGCGGCGGTTATTCCCTACCCCGCGCCTGGGCTGCGGATTATCCAAAATCCAAATTGACTGTCGCGGAAATTGACCCCGCCGTCACCGCTCAGGCCCGCAAAAGCCTCTGGCTTGACGATCAACACCCGGCCCTGACTATTTTTCACCGCGATGCCCGAGCGGTTCTGCAATCCCTTCCCCGTATGCCTCAGTTCGATGTTATTTTCGGCGATGCATTTCACGATATTTCCATCCCCTCCCATTTGGTAACCCAGGAATTTCATGCTGAAGTCGCCGTCCGCCTCAAGCCTGGCGGTTTTTATGCGCTGAACGTAGTGGACAAGGGTAGCAACCCGAGATTTCTGTTCAGTCTGATCAAGACCCTGAAAGAAGATTTCCCCCGCGTCGAAGCGTGGATCAACCGGGAAGACAATGGAAACACCGGACGGGTCACGTTTGTGGTTCTGGCCTCGGACAGGGCGACCTCGGAAGCGGCCCTGATGTCGCTGAGGGGGCCGGAGAGAAGCTGGGTCCGCTGGCCCGAAAAAGACCTTTCCCAACGTATCGCCCGATCTAAAAGCCCGGTACTAACTGACGACTATGCACCCGTTGACCGACTGATGTCCGGACTGTTGCTCGACGATGTTCCTTGACCTCTCCGACGCTCCGGATTTCTGGTCCCGCTTCCCCCAACTCATATCCTTAACTAGTTGACAACCCAATTAATATTAGTTATGACTAATATTAATAAACTTCTTTGCTTCGTGGATCATGAACACCGAAATTATCCAAGAAAGCGCTAAGGCTGCTTGCACTTTGCTAAAAGCCATGAGCAATGAAAATCGATTAATGATCCTATGTCAGCTTGCAACCGGTGAAAAAACCGTTAGGGAACTGGAAGAAATAATCGGAATAAGTCAATCTGCCCTGTCACAGCACTTAGCTATTCTTCGCAGTTCGACCGTGGTTAACACCCGGCGTAATGCCCAAAATATTTATTATTCCCTAGCTGAACCTCAGCCCCGGGCCGTCATTGAAACCCTCTATCGTTTATATTCAAAAAATATTTAACGCCAAATATGCAAATTTACCTTCCCATTGCCGAGATATCCGTGAACGTCTTTCTTATTCTTGGGATGGGAGGCGGCGTTGGATTTTTGTCCGGCCTATTCGGTGTTGGCGGTGGCTTCCTGATGACCCCCCTTCTAATCTTTATCGGAATTCCGCCCGCCGTGGCTGTCGCCACCGAGGCTAACCAGATTGTCGCTTCATCCATGTCGGGAGTTTTAGCGCACTGGCGCCGAGGCAATGTTGACTTCAAGATGGGATTCGCCCTGCTGATAGGCGGCGTGATCGGTTCGTCCTTCGGGGTCTGGCTGTTTGCCCTGCTGCGGGGCTTGGGTCATCTGGACCTGGTGATCAAGATATCCTACGTCGGATTTCTCGGCATTATCGGAACCTTGATGTTGATCGAAAGCGGCCGAGCCCTGCTTCGGCGCAAACAAAAGGCGCCACCGAAAAGAAAAACCCACTACTGGATGCATGGCTTACCATTCAAGGTTCGCTTTCGCCGCTCAAAACTCTATATCAGTGCCCTGCTTCCGATAGCGATCGGAATCGTGGTTGGCCTGCTGGCGGCGATTATGGGGGTTGGCGGCGGGTTTGTAATGGTTCCCGCCATGATTTACCTGCTTGGCATGCCGACATCTGTCGTGGTCGGAACGTCCCTGTTTCAGATCATTTTTGTGACCGCCAATGTCACGGTGCTGCAATCTGTCAACACGCAAACGGTGGATATTCTGTTGGCCCTCATTCTCCTTGCTGGGGGCGTAATCGGAGCTCAGTTCGGCGCCCGCGCCGGGAATAAACTCAATGGTGAGCAATTGCGTATCCTTCTCGCGCTCATGGTGCTTGGCGTCTGCGGCACGATCGCCTTCGACCTGATCGCAACGCCTCTGGATGTCTTCTCCCTCGGTGCAATTGGGGGGCATTCATGACAAACCGGTTTTTTCTTCCGTTCCTGGCAGCTCTGGGCTTGATAGGGTTCATGCTGCCCCCTGCAAATGCTCAGTCTCAAACTCAGCCCCTTCATCAGGATCTGGTAATCGACCTTTCAAAATCCGTGGTTGAAATTTCCACCGGATTTGCTGGATCCGAATTGCTTCTTTTCGGCGTTAAAAACGGCCCAGGCGATCTGGTTATCGTCATCAAAGGTCCCGCTGGAGATGAAGTGGTGCGCCGCAAGGAAAGAGTTGCTGGCGTATGGGTCAATAAAGATGAAGTAACCTTTACCGATGTTCCCTCCTACTACGGTATCGCAAGCAGTCGACCTTTGAATATGTTTCTTAACGACAAGGCCGCTTCGGATAATCAGATCGGTGAAGATAAAATTAAAATAAAGACGAAGAACAATAATAAAAGTGCAGAATCACTGGCGGAATACCATAAAGCCTTAATCAGGAATAAGCGAAAAATTGGACTTTACACCGATAAGCCCGAAACAATA
This sequence comes from Rhodospirillales bacterium, assembly GCA_029879665.1. Lineage (GTDB taxonomy): Bacteria > Pseudomonadota > Alphaproteobacteria > Rhodospirillales > JAOUPW01 > JAOUPW01. Next base: position 3,593 of record JAOUPW010000115.1, read on the forward strand.
TCCTTAATCGGAAATCAGTTGTTCAAGACCCAGATTCGATTTCCCGCCAATGTTCCGGTCGGTACATACGACATAAAAACCTATCTGGTTCGCGACGGAAATATTAGCAGTGTCGACACAAATCTTTTAAAGGTAGAAAAGATTGGCGCAGAAGCGGTCATTTATAGTTTTGCGCACCGTCATTCCCTTGCCTACGGCGTATTTGCGGTTTTGATGGCGCTCGTTACCGGATGGCTGGCAAGCGTGTTTTTCAGAAAAGCCTAAATCATGACCAGTGATACAACGAACAATAATAGTGAAAAACGGATAACCTTTCTTTGCGTCATCGACGAAAGCGAGGAATTTAGCCAGGCGCTCAGGTTTGCCTGCCGCCGGGCGAACCGCACCAACGCCCGCATCGCGCTTCTTTATGTGATCGAACCCGTTGATTTCCAGCACTGGATGACGGTAGGAGACCTGATGCGCGAGGAACTTCGTGAAGAAGCCGAGGAATTGACCGGTGCCGTTGCCGCCGTGGTTCAGGAAAGAACCGGGGAGATGCCGGTTTTATACATCCGCGAAGGAACCCTGACCGACGAACTGATCAACCTGATCGACGAAGAAGAAGATATTTCATTCCTCGTCCTCGGCGCCGCCACCGGCGCCGAGGGTCCTGGCCCTCTGGTATCCTACCTGGTCGAAAAAATGGCGGGACGGCTTCGCATTCCGATTACCATCGTTCCCGGAATCCTGACGGACGAACAGATCGAATCAATCACCTGACCGGCCCGGTATCCACCGGATATTTCCCCCGCTCAACGAACAATCATCACTGAATTATAGGCCTTCTGCATAACCTTGAAGGCGACACTGCCCATGAACAGACGGGCAAGTCCTGTCTTTCCGGAATCGGACACGACGATCAGGGAATAATCGGGGCCGGCTTCGATAATCTCGTCAACCGGATGGCCGACCCGGGTTAGGGTTTCCGCCACCTCAAAGCCTTTGGATTTAAGCATATCCTTGGCTTTCTGGACGTTCATCTTGGCATCCTCTTCACCTTCCACGTCCGGCGAGACCGAAATCAGGGAGATGGGGCATTCGCAGCGGGTCGCCAGGATGGCGTCTTTTTCGACCATGTCCATGGCACGATCGGAACCGTCGGTGCAGATAAGATGGCCGTGGCCGATTTCAAGGTCCCGGGTTACCAGCACGGAACACGGCGCATGAACGGCGACCTTTTCCGCCACTGCCGGGTCCCAAAAAGATTTGGCGACCCCCGCCCAGCGGCTGGAGGCACCAAGGATGATAAGATCGTATTGGCCGATTTCCCACTGATCGAGAATTCCTGACGCAACGTCGGTGGAAACCTTCATCTTAAGAACGATCTTTTTGCCACTTTTGTTGATGTATTCGATCTTGTTGTCGCCAAGGGGGTCTCCCTCGACATCCGTATGCATGCTTTTTTCTTCCCAGTCCTTCTGCACATTGCCGAGTTCGATAAGTATATCCCTGCCTTTTTTCAGATACTGAAGACCCGGCAGTTCCAACCCCCAGTTCAACATGTTTTCGCGGGCGACTCGGACCTGAAGCCCACCCGACCTCAAGCCTTGGTCTAAAGGTCGGACGTTAAGAAGAACAATATCGGCATCCACGCCCCTGCCCATTTTAGCGGCGTAACGAAGTCCCTTGTAGGACTCTTCTGAGCCGTCAATGCAAACCAGAATGCGAAAGCGTTTACCTGCTTTGGTCGGATCTTCCATGTTGGACCTTTCCTGTCCCTCACTTTTTGATCGCTCTTTCTTCCGAATATTTTACCTAAGGGCCGAGAAATGGCCAATAGATAGACGCCAACAACAGCATAACAATGGTGGAGGCAATCACCATTTTCCAGCCTACCTTCAAAAAGTCCGTTGTTTTCAGGTAACCGGAAGCATATACGATGGTGCAGGCAGGAGTTCCAACCACGGTCAGATAAGCAAAAGCCGACGAAATAGAAGTGATAAAGCCAATCACAATAGGGCTTTCATTCGCAACTACCGCCATTTTCAGAACGATCGGACCAAGTACGGCAACGGCGGCGCCGTTGGACATGGTGTTGGTGACGCCGGTGGTCAGGGCGGAAACCGCAATCCACAGGCCAAACCCCTGGTCTGCGCCAAACGGTGACAAAATGGCAAGGAAGTTTTCCGCGACCCAGCGGGCGGCGCCGGTATACTTCATTTCCAGGCCAAGAGAAATGGCTGCGGCGTATAAGAGGACAACGCCCCAGTTGACGCCTGAATTGATATCCTCCCATCGGACCAGACCGGCAATCAGAAACATTGCCGCCCCCATGATGGCGATGGTCCCCATTCCAAATTTATCGGAAAAGATAATCCATCCGATAAGGGTCAGTATGAAGATAAAGATGGCGACCCAGTCGGCCCCCTTCATCGCGCCTTCTTCTTCAACCAGAGTGCGCAACTTGACCACCGCCCGGGACAGGTCCCGGTATTCCGGTTTAAAGGTGAACAAGAGAATTACGGTCACAATGGGAAGTTGGATCAGAAACATCGGGTAGGCGTACATTATCCATTTCAGGTAATCGACGATGTATTTGTAAGACGCCGGATCCGCCGGGTTAAAGAAAAATTCTTTCCAATAGCCGATCATGATGGCATTGCGGGCTCCGCCGGACGGAGTGCCGATACCGGCGATGGAAGCACCGTAGGAAATGGAAAATAAAATTACAGCGGCAAGATTGCGGACTTTCTTCGGATCATTCGAAGTCAGGGTAATCAGGGTGATTCCCACCGGCAGCATCATGGCGGCGACCGTGTGTTCACCGATGAAAGAAGCCAACAGTCCGGATACCGCCGAAATTCCAAAGCAAATTCGGGCGGTGTTGGTCCCGGTCATGCGCACAATCAACCAGGCAAGGCGCTTGTCTAGTTTCTGCTTGATCACTGCTACGGCCAGCATCAGCGAGCCCATGATGAAGAGAACGGAATCCGTCATCATGCTCTTGGCCACTTGCGTGGAATCCGTACCCAGGAGAAAAACCTGAGAAACGA
>JAOUPW010000116.1 GCA_029879665.1 Rhodospirillales bacterium
AGCCCCTTTACCACGCGGATTGCGCAACTGGCGGGCGCCGCCGGAACGGAAATCCAGCCGCCGCTGGCAACCGCCTTCCAGACGGGACGGGTCGAAGCCATGATCACGTCATCGTCCTTCGGTGTCGGCAACAAGGCTTGGGATTATCTCGGATACTTCTACGATACCCAGGCATGGCTTCCCAAGAACCTCGTCGTCGTCAACAAGAAGTCGTTTGCCAAATTGGACAAATCCACCCAGGCCGGTCTTTTGCGCGCGGCCACGGCCGCTGAGGCCAGAGGCTGGAAAATGAGCTTCGACTCCGACGACATGGCAAAGAAAACCCTTGCCGCCAACGGCATGAAAGTTTCCGCGCCCGGGCCATCCCTTGCCGACGGGTTCAAGGAAATCGGCAAGACCCTGAGCGAGGAATGGTCGAAAAATGCCGGATCGGAAGGCGCTGCAATCCTTTCCGATTTCAACAAGTAACGACTTGGCCATTATCATTCCCGGGTCGAACGCTGTTATGTTCGGCCCGGATTTAGCCCTTTTGTATTAAGACTTGCCCATGAGGCGTTTCCTTGATGGCCTTTATGCCCTGAGCGGTGCCCTGGCCGTATTCTTTTTGGCGGCGATCTGCATCATCGTTTCCCTACAGGTTGGCGCCAATATCCTCGACAGAGTTATCGGCTGGCTGTTCGGCAGACCGATCGGGCTGTTAATCCCTTCATATGCCGAATTCGCCGGATTCTTTTTGGCGGCGACGTCGTTCCTCGCCCTGGCGCATACCTTCCGCAAGGGAAGCTTGATCCGGGTGACGCTGATGATCCAGAGATTCAAGGGCAGAACCCGGCGCGCCATCGAACTCTGGTGCACGGGCATTGCCTTCCTTCTATCCGCTTTTGCAACCGTCGCCATCATCGGCATGGTCCTGGAAACTTACGAATTCAAAGAACTGGCGACGGGTCTGGTGCCGGTGCCGATGTGGATCCCGCAATTGTCCATGGTGTTCGGCATGTTGATCCTGACCATCGCGCTGGCGGATTCCTTCATTATCATTCTGAAAGGGAACGAGCCTCCCTATGCCGCCGGGGAAGACGACGGCACAAGTGTTGGATATGACGCCGGATCAGGACAGGAGAGGTAGGCAAATCGATGCTTGAAGCAGTCCTGTCCATTTTTCTGATTGTGATCCTGTTCGCCTTTCTCGGCAGCGGTGTCTGGGTCGCCATTTCCCTTCTCGGCGCGGGATATTTCGGCCTCATGTTCTTTTCCGATGCCCCCGTCGGCGCGGTCATGGCGACGACTTTGTGGGGTGGCGCAGATTCCTGGGAGCTTGCCGCCCTGCCCATGTTTATCTGGATGGGGGAAATTCTGTTTCGCTCGCGCATGAGCGAAGACATGTTTTCCGGCCTGGCGCCCTGGCTGGGTCATTTTCCGGGCAGGCTGCTGCACGTCAATATCCTGGGCTGCGGAATCTTCGCGGCGGTTTCAGGATCGTCGGCTGCGACCTGCGCCACCATTGGGAAAATGGCGATCCCGGAACTGACCAAGCGCGGCTACGACGAAAAACTGATGATCGGAACCCTGGCCGGATCAGGGACGCTTGGACTGTTGATCCCGCCGTCCATCATCCTGATCGTTTACGGCGTCGCCATCGAAGAATCCATCGCCCGCCTGTTCGTCGCCGGTGTCCTGCCGGGGGTGATGCTGATCTCGCTTTTCATGGGCTATGTCATGGTCTGGTCGTTGCTGAACCCGTCCAAGGTGCCGAAGTCCGTAATCGAGATGAATCTGTGGCAAAGGATCTATGAAAGCCGGCGGCTGATCCCCGTAATCCTTTTGATCATTGGCGTCATCGGCTCCATTTACACCGGCATCGCCTCGCCCACGGATGCCGCCGCCCTGGGGGTGGTCATGTCCCTGTTCCTGTCGTGGGCATCGGGCTCCCTGACGCGCCGGACATTCGTTGACGGACTGTACGGGGCAACGCGGACCTCCTGTATGATCGCCTTTATCCTGTCGGGCGCCGCCTTTCTCACCGTAGCCATGGGATTTGCCGGCATTCCGTTAAAGCTCGCGGCATGGATTGGAAGTCTCGGACTCACGCCGCACATGCTGCTGGCGGCGTTGACCGTATTTTTCATTTTTCTCGGCTGTTTCCTGGACGGCATCTCCATCGTTGTTTTGACCACGGCGATCATTCTGCCCATGGTCCAACAGGCGGGGATTGATACCATCTGGTTCGGAATCTATATCGTTCTGGTCGTGGAAATGTCGCAAATTACGCCCCCCGTTGGGTTTAATCTGTTCGTTTTGCAGGGACTTACCGGACGGAACATCCTGTTCATCGCCCGATGCGCCCTTCCCTTTTTCATTATTCTGGTACTGGGCGTCATCCTTCTGACCATGTTCCCGGATATTGCGCTTTATCTTCCCGGACGGATGGGCAACGCGTCGGGCTGAGCGGAAATAATTGGAAAGAATTGAATGACCGGAGCCGTCGCCTTTCTCAACGCGCATGCCCCCTGGATCTTGGCGCTCAGCGTTTTCGTCGGCGTGGCCATGCCGGATCTGGCTTCCATTGTCCGCCCCGCCCTGCCGTTTTCGGTTTGGGGGCTGCTGTTTCTCGCCATGCTCCGGATCGATTGGGAAAGCACCCTCGGCTTTATCCAAAGACCGCGTCTGGTCATCGGAGCGGGGGCCGTCATGCTTCTGTTTTCGCCGATCGTCTTTTGGTTGATGGTACGTTCCGCCGGCCTCCCCGCAGGAATCACAACCGGACTGGTGCTGATGGCCAGTGCCCCGCCCATCATGTCATCGCCGGCGCTGGCGCTTCTTCTCGGCTTGCGCGCCCCGCTGGTGCTGGTCTTGCTGATGGTGGCGACCCTGATCGTTCCTTTTACGCTTCCGGTTATGGCCTTGGAGCTTCTTGGGGTGCAGCTGAGTATCGACACCCTGACCCTCGGCTACCGCCTTGCGCTGATGAACGGCAGCGCCCTGGTCTGCGCCGTTGCCGCACGAAAAATCATCGGAATGCGCTGGATTCGCGGCCATGACCATTTTCTCGGCGCGGGTACGGTTGTTCTGATCGTGGTTTTCGCCGTCGGCATGATGGACGGCATCGCTGATATTATTCTGAGCAAACCCGGCCATGTTGCCATGGTCATGGTTCTGGCTTTCGCAGCAAATCTTCTCTTGCAGATTATTGGAACCCTTCCCTTCGTGATGACGGGGCTGCAAACAGCCTTTTCCATAGGATTTTCCAACGGCAACAGAAATATGGGCATCCTTCTTGCCGTGCTGCCGACCAACACTGACCCGGAAATCCTTCTCTATTTTGCGATTGGCCAGTTTCCCATCTATATGCTGCCGGCTCTGCAGCGTCCCTTTTTCCGCAAGATCATGGGACGCCGGAAACAGCCCTAAATAATTCCCGGCTTTATCGGGGATCGAGGGAAAAGCTCTATGTTTCAGTTAGTACGCAAATATACACTCGCGGACATGACCGACCCGCCCGGAGCATACCACAGCGGCCCCGGAATCAGATCCGTTCCACATCCACATCGTGGATACGATGACCATAATGATGATCCAGCTCGCATCCGCAAACCTGGACTTCGGCCTTCTTTCCCTTGATTCGGCCCATATCCTCGGCGCGTCTCGAGGCCCAGAAGTGATGCATGATAACATCCTGTTGGTGCATCAGACGGACGAACGAAACGCACACCAGACGTTGCCACATGAGGGCAAGAACAAAAGGATTAAACATGGCGCCCTCCTTACTCTTTCCAGACTTTTCGATACTAAAAATTATAAACCCGTAGGGCCGCAACTCCAACGCCCATAACCTTATAGCTGCCATGAACCACCGCAGGTACTTTTTAAGACATCCCGGAACCATATCCGAGGCCGAAACCAGACGGCTAATGCCTTAATATGCCTACACAATATCATTTTCGGTTTAATCATTCCCGGGTTCATGATATTGATTCCAAGGGTTGTACGCTCGAGACTCGGGCCTTTTCAACCAGAGACAATTCTTATGGAAACGATCGAGATAACGCTATGACTGTTGGAACTGTAAAGTGGTTTAACCCTGCAAAGGGTTTCGGATTCATCGAACCTGAAGATGGGTCCAAAGACGCATTTGTCCATATTTCTGCCGTCCAGCGCGCGGGCATGGATACCCTTCGTGAAGGGCAGAAAATCCAATATGAGCTGGTTCCCGGGCAGAACGGCAAGTCCTCGGCTGAAAATCTAGTCGCCGTAGACTGACCCCTCTTTAACGCCCTTCGAAACAGGCGGCATCCCCTGTTCCCAATGCGTTGGACGGGGGCCGTCTTCGTTCGCCGTTTTTTCGGACCGCGTTTTCCCCTCTCCGAATTCACCCATTCCGGGACGGATATGTCTTCGGCACTGTTGGCATGGCCTTTGCTTTGTACAAGCACATGTACAAGAGGAGGAAAAAGTCGTGTCTGTAAAACCCAATAAAACTCAAGATGTTTGCATAGAAGGACCTGGATTCATGATCCTGATGCCGGAAAGCGATAGCATATTAAACTCCAAATTGCGTTGCATTTTGCAAATCATGCCCGAATTGGCGTCGCAACTGGAAACCGTCTACGAACGGGAGGGCCGTTTAGATGCCTAATAACAGCAAAAACATGGAAATGCTCGAAAAGCACTCAGGAACTGTTTCAGACCTTACCTTGGCGGCAAGCCGGACCAATGATCCCTTCTGGGCGGAATTATTGGAAAAAATGGCTCAGGATCTGAAAGAAGCCCTTGAGCACAGCGAAAAGGCACGTTGCGCCTGATTTGTTCCTATGCCCCGGATTTGTTGCAATTCCAATTACTTCAATATCCCAGGATGGCGAGAAGAACAGAGAACGTCGCGACCGCGACAATCGTTGAGACCAGAATCGTCGTTGAAACCCTGGCAAACAGAACGTCATAACGCTGGCTGAGAACGAATACCGTTCCGGCCACCGGCAAACCGGCTACCAGCACCGCGGATGCCGCCCACAGAGGTTCGATCGCGAATAATTGGGTCATCACGACCCAGACGGCGATCGGATGAATGACCAGCTTCAAAAACGTCATGAAAGAAACCATCTGAAAGCCGCTCGAGATCGGTCGTCCGACCAGCGACGCACCCAGCGCGAACAGCGCACTGGGGCCTGCGGCCGCCCCCAGAATGCGTGTAAACGTATCGAGGGGGGCAAAGAGCCCCTGATCGAAAGCCGAAACCACGATTCCCGCCGTGATGCCAAGCGCCAGCGGATTGAGGGCGACTCCCTTAATGATCTTTTTCATCCCCGACAGGCCTTGCCCTCCGTGTTCCCGGTCGGCTTCAAGGAACACGATCGCGACAGACATGGAAACAACCAGGTCGACCGCCAGAACCAGGGCGACGGGAACGCCCACCTCCTCCCCCAGTAAGGCAATCAACAGGGGAAGGCCGAGATAGCCGATATTCGAATAACACCCAGATAGGCCAACCAAGGCAGAGCCGCCGAGCCCGGTGGAAAAGAGAATCCGCGCCGCCGCGCCGCCAATTGCGAAAACCGCCAGTGTGGCCAGGGTATAAGCCCCCATGAAGTTCAGATCGAGAATTTCGGTCAGGGGGCGCGTCGCCATGGTCCTGAAGAGCAGAGAGGGCAAGGCAAAGTAAAAAACGAACGTATTGATTCCCGCAATCCCGGCCTCGGGAACGATTTTTTTCCATCCGGCCAGATATCCGCACCCGATCAGGGCAAAAAACGGGAGAGTTATGACGAATATCTTATCCATAATCGGTCTTCCACTGTGCGCAACCCTGTCCCCGCGCTATCGCACCCAACAAGGCTCTCGGCATTGGCCTGCTTCACCTTCCTTACGGGATGATTCGGCATATGAGAAGAAGCAAGCGACGGTTTGAAGTCTATTCGGACTAGGCGTCAAGGGCAAACCCGGGCCTATAAACAGGTATCTGGACATTGTTGCCGTTTGGCGGGATAAACGGAAAGGCCTGTCTCGTCGGCAAATAAATTATTCCGGCGGGGATTAGGAAGGGCGGGATCTGAAGAGATGCACTTGAAATCGGTCCTGATGATCGTGTTTTTGGCTTTGACGGCTTTTATCGGCTGGCAGGCATGGACGTATCTGAACGATGCCCTAACGATCCTTTCGGACGGTGCCGGCGCCCGACCCCCTGGAACCCAAGAAGCCCTTGCATTGATCCGGGATGCCGGGCTTGCGATTCTGGCCTTGATCGTCCTGATTGCTGTCGGAGCCGGAGGCGTGATTTTCTTTTTCCGCCATTTATCGAAGGATTTGGTGGCAACCGAAACGGTCCTGCGGGACAGCGATTTCCGTTTCCGCGATACCATCGAAAACATTAATGAGGCATTCGCCCTTTTTGATGTCCAAGACCGCCTGGTCATGTGCAATTACCGCTTCCTGGAGACGTATAAAAGCCTGCCGCCCCGTGAGGACATGATCGGAAAGAAGTTCGAGGACCTGATGCGCATAGTTCTCGACGCGGGTGAAATCGCCGACGCTTTGGCCCTGTCCGATCCCGAGAAATGGCTCGATCAACGAATTGAGCGACATTTGCACCCCCCTACGGCCTCGATAGAGGTGGCTCTGACCGA
>JAOUPW010000117.1 GCA_029879665.1 Rhodospirillales bacterium
CATGAAAAGCACGGTGGCATCACCGCTTGCATTTTTAACACCGTTGAAATGGGATCGCATAGGACCGAAATTCCGTGCGTTGATAATAACTTTTACGCGCTTGTCCTGTTCGGCGATTTCGCGAAGAATTTCGATGGTGCCGTCGCTGGAAGCATTGTCGCATATGATGTGTTCGAAATCGTAGTCTTTCAATTCTTCATCGAACAGTTTTTTTATCGCGGCACAACATTCGCGGATATTGTCTTTTTCGTTATAACACGGCGTAACTATACTGATGATTTTTTTGCCCATGAATCACCAAACTTTCCAAGGTGGATTGCCGCTATTCCACATGCTTTCCAGAAGCTTTTTATCGCTAAGTGTATCCATCGGCCGCCAGAACCCATCGTGCCGATAGGCATTCAGCTGCTTGTCATCCACCAACGCTCTTATCGGTTCCTGTTCCCAATAGGTACTGTCCCCATCGATCATGTCACCTACTTTCGGGGACAAGACAAAAAAACCGCCGCTAACCCAATCCTGGTCGGAATGGGGTTTTTCCTCGAACGCGCTGACCCGTTCATTGTCCAGGTGCATGATACCGAACCTCGGAATCGGCCGCACTGCGGAGACAGTCGCAAGCGTTTTATGCGATTTATGGAAATCGTAAAGCGCATTTATATTTATATCGGCTATACCGTCGCCATAAGTCATGAAAAATTCGGGATCATCGGCAACTAGAGGAATAACTTTTTTCAATCTCCCCCCTGTTCCGCTGTCTTCGCCGGTATCGATCAACGTCACCCGCCAAGGTTCACTGTGGTTATTTATGTATTGGATGTTATCGTTGCCGAGTTCAACCGAAATGTCGGAATTATGTATTCTATAGCCGGCAAAATAATCCTTGATCATATATCCCTTGTATCCAAGACATATGATGAAATCATTATACCCGTAGTGAGAATAAACCTTCATGATATGCCAAAGGATGGGCCTGCCCCCGACTTCGACCAGCGGTTTTGGCCGTACGGAAGTCTCCTCGCTCAGCCTTGACCCCATTCCTCCGGCTAAAATAACGACTTTCATAACATAATGCTTTCGGTACTCTTGTTGCGATTGTTCTCGATTGTGGTATTTTCCATTATACGAACGCCGAGGCAACGCCGGGCGAAGCATGGTAAAACGATCAAGAGGCGAAAAATCGCCTTTCGGATAAGAAGATATCGCCTTACGGTTAATATGTCACTGGTTCTATGGCGTTTTCCAACATGAATGAATTTCCGCGCCTTTCTCCCAAGTTCACCGCCTTGTCCGCGCTTGGCGCATTCATGGTCGGCGTCATGTTTTACGGGCTGATCCGTTATGCCTTGGCCGGAAGCTATCTGGACCATGCCGAACCGGAAGTGGTCGACAGGGCCTGGGCCCTGTTGAGTGGGCACAACCTTTACGATGATGTCGACGACGTTTTTCATTCATCGTTGATTTACGGCCCCAACCTGTTCCTGGCGTCGGCTGCCGTCATGGCGTTATTCGGTGGCTCCATTATGGCCAGCAAGCTGGTGGTTACCATTGCCATCGCCTCAAGTGTCGCGATCATGGCCGCCTATATTTGGAGAGCATACGGCTTCGCCTACTTGGGGCTGGCAATGATCGTTTTTTCCTCGATCCTGATGACTGCATCGCCGTTTTCCATGTGGGTACGCCCGGACCCTCTGCTGGTTTTAATGGTCACCCTCCCCTTCGCGGCAATCGCAATCAAACCCGAAGCGGATTCCCATTGGATACTTGCGATATTCACAGCGATCTGTATCGGACTTGCGGTCAACCTGAAAATACACGGGTTTATTTATTTTGCGCCGTTCGTAATCAGGTACTGCAGCAATAAATGGTACATAACCTGGCCCGTAATGGCGGCGGTTGCGGTTCTGGCGTTTCTGGTATCGTTCACCAACAGCGGCATATCGCTTGAAAATTATTACGCTGCACTTACCAGCGTAACCGAAACAAGAAAAATCATCGTTTCTTTTTTACCCACCATATTTCGTTACGGTCTGATTTTTATTACCCCCGTTATTTTAGCGGTCTGCATCCTGTTTATACGAAAAAAGCAACTTCCATGGAGAGAGCTTGTTTATTTCGCCACGCTATTCGCCGCATGGGGCATGTTGGTTTACCCGGCATCGGTTGCCGGGTCCGGCTGGTATCATTTTATTCCCCTCGCCCCGGTAACCGTCGATGTTCTATGCCGTCTGTCCGTGCAATTAAAAACACATAAAATCGCATTAAATTCTCTTTTGGCAATATTCGTCGTTGCCTACGTTATTTTTCCGATTACGCCGCAAAAAAGGATTCACAGAAATATCGACAACATGTCGTGGACTTCCGACGCCATAGCGGAAATCAATAAGATCGTGTCTATGTATCCCGGAAAAACGATTGAAATGGGTTATGGCGAAGACTTCGCCGAAACCTATAAACACACCTTCGTGCGTCCGGTTTTGTTCTTCGCCGGACATAGAAGTACGATCAGCGCAATGTCGGCGATGGAAAGAAAGTACAAAGACGAAATTCCGCCTTTCAGCAAAGTCGAACACATTAAAAGATGCAAAACGGATGTCTGGCTGATCCCAAAGGATGAAAAGCCTTTTGCCATGCAAAATTACTTCAAGCCGGAGCCAGCCTTCTGGCCGGAATATATGCAAACATTCGTCAATTCATACGAAAAACGACGCTCATTCGATTTTTATGACGTTTGGCAATGCCGCGATAAACCATGACCTCAAATATTAACCGCCTGATCGAACTGATGGCCCAGTTGCGCGATCCCATAGGAGGTTGCCCGTGGGACGTGGAGCAAACCTTTGCATCCATTGTCCCGCATACCATCGAGGAAGCCTATGAGGTCGCCGATGCCATCGAACAGGACGATATGCCTGCCCTGGAGGACGAACTGGGTGATCTTCTGCTTCAGGTGGTGTTTCATGCCCAGATGGCCCGGGAAGCCGGCCTCTTCGATTTCGATTCCGTCGCCGGCGCCATTTGCGACAAACTAATCCGGCGTCACCCCCATGTATTCGGAGATGCGAACGTGGCCGACGCCGAAGCCCAGACCCGGGCGTGGGAAGACCACAAGGCCGCCGAACGGGCCCATGAACAGAAAATCAAACAAAACAACGGCGGCGAATCAGGGGACAGGATCGCCAGCGCCCTCGATGGGGTTACGACCGGTCTGCCCGCCCTTACCCGCGCGCTTAAACTGCAAAAACGCGCCGCCCGGGTCGGCTTCGACTGGCCGGATGCATCCGGTCCACTGGCAAAAATAGGCGAAGAAACGGTCGAACTTGAACATGAAATCCTTTCCGGCGGGCGAAGCGAGCGGCTCCGCGAGGAAGTCGGCGACATCCTGTTCACCTGCGTCAATCTGGCGCGCAAGCTCGGGCTCGATCCGGAAACGGCCCTACGCCGGGGAAACCGCAAATTCGAGTCGCGGTTTCATCACCTGGAATCCGCCCTCGCCAGAGAAGGCCTGACGCCGAAGGAGGTTTCCCTCGACCGCCTGGAGTCCTTGTGGCAACAGGCGAAAGGCCGGGAAAAATAGCCCCCGCCCCTGCCCCGCCGCAGCCTGAGCCTGCGGATTTAGTTGCCGAACTGTTAACGATTCCCCACATAAAATAGCGACCTGAACGACAACAACGTCAAAGACCGTACCGAGCATGAACTTCCGACCCCTGAAAGTCATCGCCACCGTCGTCTTGCTATCCGTTATTGCGGGCGGATGTTATCTCCCCGTCCGTTTCGATGCCGAGATCGAACTCGACCCTCACGGTTATTACAGCATGATTTTCGACGGCTACATGGCTGACGTCGTTTTGTATGACGGAATAAAGACAAAGAAAATGTCCCCAACCGACCAAAAAAGTCGGATTGAGGGATTAGAGAAGGACATCAACCGCGATTCAAACGTCAAGGAATACAAGTACATCAAGGAAGGGTTTTTCAAGGTCCACTGGGAACGCAAGGGAGACCTTCTTAAATCGAAAACCGTAACGTTCCTGCGCCGCAACGCGCGGATCATTTCGCTCAAATATATCCGCACCACGGGCCAGATCGTGATGGAAGGAATCGCCATTGGAAAAACAAAAGCCGAACAATTGATTGAAAACGGGCTGAATATCCAAGGCGAACTCCGCCTCATCACCGACGCGCAGGTCACCGTCCACAACGCCACCGACGTCAAAAAACGAGACGGCGGGAAGACCATGTATACGTGGAAAATAAACTCGCTTCTCAATCAGGTGCCGAGGCTGGCAATCAAGTTGTAACTCCCCGGCTTCTTTTACCCTTTCGTCAACCGCCGGATCAGACTGGAAGTATCCCAGCGTCCACCGCCCATTTCGGAGACTTCATCGTAGTATCCCTTGACGATTTCAGTTATCGGCAGCTTGGCGCCGTTTTTCTTCGACTCGGCCAGGCCGATGGTCAAATCCTTGCGCATCCAGTCGACAGCGAAGCCGAATTCAAATTTATCATCGATCATGGTGTAACCCCGGTTTTCCATCTGCCAGGACTGGGCCGCGCCCTTGGAAATCACATCCACCACCTGCTTGGCGTCCAACCCCGCCTTCATGGCGAAATTAAGCCCTTCCGACAGGCCCTGGACGAGGCCGGCGATACAGATCTGATTGACCATCTTGGCCAGTTGCCCTGATCCGACCGGTCCCAACAGGGTTACGGCCTTGGCATAAGCGTCCATCACCGGTTGCGCCTTGTTAAATACTTCCTGATCCCCGCCGACCATGACGGTAAGAACCCCGTTCTGGGCGCCGGCTTCTCCGCCGGACACAGGGGCATCCAGAAAATGAAGTCCCTTTTCCCGGGCGGCGGCATCCATTTCGCGGGCAACTTCGGCCGAAGCCGTCGTGTTATCGATCATAATGGCGCCGGATTTCATTCCGGAAAAGGTTCCGTCATTTCCCAGCATGACGCTGCGGACGTCGTCGTCGTTACCGACACAGGAAAACACCATCTCCGCCCCGTCCGCCGCCTTGCCGGGGGTATCTGCCCTGGCGCCGCCGAATTCCTTGACCCAGGCTTCCGCCTTGGCGCCGGTGCGGTTGTAAACAGTGACGTCATGCCCGGCCTTCGCCAGGTGACCGGCCATGTGGTAACCCATGACGCCGAGTCCGATAAATGCTGTTTTCGTGGAAGACATTGCATACTCCTTGGAACTGAAACCGGAAGATAAGGTTTTGGCGACCTTATCCCGAAACCGGTAAAATCGAGAGTCCGTTTTTTGACGTTTGCTACAGGAAGCGGCAAGAGTTTATGTGGGATATCAGGCCGAATAGATGTCCCGGTCCCGGTGATAGGCTTCTAAGATATCCTCCAATAAGCGCGCCGCTTCTTTATTGTATTCCGCGCGCTGGATCAGAGATTCTGTAAGAACGGAAGCGAATGTCACCGCTTCGCCTTTTCCCCGGAGCCCGAATTTATCGGAAAATTCTTCCAGATATTCATGGATTCCTTTGCGGGCCATGACGTTGAGCTGTTTTTTTACATACCGGTTCTTGTCCCGCCATTTTCGTTGCGCCTCTTTTGTCGCCATTGGAAGCTCTCCATGCAGAGCAAACCTGCTACTAGTGGATAAATTATTTTGGATCTATTCTACTAGTAGATAATAGACAAAAAGATGGAGACCTTCAAGGGAGCGCAATCAGTGAGGATGACGCGAGCGGCGAAGATCGAAACGGGCTGAGTTGGCGGGATCAAGACGGACTTTAATATGAATGGCTCGATCATCGTCATGACGATCGATAACCTCGCCATGATCGTAAAGCCAGGCCAGGGAAGCGCCGTCATCAAGATCGAGGGTTATGTCTCGAAGATTCATGGATTGAGACAACAAGCCGTCCAGGGCTTGTAATAATTCGCTACACCCTTCTCCAGACAATGCCGATACGGGGATCAGTATCTGATTATCGCGCCCGGCTTTACTGACCAGGACCTCGCGATCCTCTGGGGACAGTAAATCGACCTTGTTCAGAACCTCGATCACCCCGGCGTACATCTCGTCGGTAATGCCCATCTGCCGCAGAACAACAAGAACGTCCTCTTTTTGTGAATCCGTATCCGAATGGGCCGCATCACGAACATGAACGATAATGTTCGCTTCATTAACTTCTTCCAAAGTGGCATGAAAGGCGTTGACCAATTCGTGGGGAAGGTCGGAAACAAAACCAACCGTATCAGATAATATCACCTTGCGTCCGGACGGAAGGTTCAGTCCGCGCATGGTCGGATCCAGGGTTGCGAACACTTGATCCTTGGTTGATACGTTCGCCTTGGTCAGTTGATTGAATAAGGTGGATTTTCCTGCATTGGTGTAGCCTACCAGGGCGACAACCGGATTAAGATTCCTTTTTCGTGCCTGTCTGTGCAGGGTCCGGGTTCGCTTGACCTCGGCAAGTTCAAGTTTGAGCTTGGTGATTCGATTTCCGATCAGGCGGCGGTCGGTTTCGATCTGGGTTTCGCCGGGACCGCCCATAAAGCCAAATCCCCCCCGTTGAC
>JAOUPW010000118.1 GCA_029879665.1 Rhodospirillales bacterium
GAAAATTATGAAAATTTCACGTCGAGTTGTGATCGGTGCGCTGGCCGCTGTTCTGGCATTGAGCGCATACGGCGAAACACCGCAAGCCGCAGAAAAGATCACTGTCGGCGCGTTGCGCTTTACCTCGCACGCGCCCAGTTTCGTGGCCTTTGAACGGGGCTATTTCAAAGCCAATGGTCTGGAGGTTGAGTTCAAATTCTTTCAGGCCGCCCAGCCCATGGCCGTGGCCATTGCCTCGGGAGATGTTGATTTTGGCATTACCGCCATTTCAGGCGGCCTAATCAATCTCGCCCAAAAAGGCGCGATCAAAGTCATCGGCGGCGCGTTGCAGGAAGAAAAGGGCATCGATGGCCAAATGATCCTGGTGTCCAAGAAAGCCTATGATGAAGGCGTGACCTCGCCGGCGAAATTGAAGGGCCGCACCTACGGCATTACCCAAACCGGTTCGTCTTTCCATTACATGGCGCACAAGATTGCGCAGAAAGAAGGGTTTTCCGGTAAAGAAATCAAGGTCAAGGCGCTGCAAAAAGTAGGCGCGGTTATCGGTGCCTTGAAATCAGGTCAAATCGACGCCTGGTCCATCGTGCCGCATATCGGCAAGGCTTTGGCCAAAAGTCCGGCCATTGTCAGCATCGGCATGGTCGCGGATTACATTCCCGACTATCAGGTGACGACGGTTTTCACCTCCGCCAAAATTGCGGCCAATAAAAAAGATCAGGTGAAAAGGTTCCTGAAAGCCTTCTCGCGCGGGGCGGACGACTTCAACGCCGCCTTGGTTGACATGACCGCCGGCAAACAGGCCGCGGACGATATGGTGAAGTTGATCCATAAATATGTTTATACCGACCGGCCTTACGAAAAAGCGGCGCCTTCGATCCGCAACGGCGCAATGCGTATTAACAAAAACGCCCGGCTGAACCTGACCAACGTGAAGGATCAGTTGAAGTGGTTTCAGGCCGAAGGTCTGGTGTCCAAGGACATCACCATCGATACGTTGGTCGATCGAAGCTTCGTCACCACGTACTAGCCGCCTCTCCATTCTTATTCCTCCCCCCGTTCATTGCGTGGGGGGGCGCAAAACCCAATGGGGTGGGGAAGAGGTTGTATGGATTTAAGTCTTAGCCACGTAACCCATCGTTATGATGGGCTGGAAGTCATTCGCGACATCAGCCTGGATATTCCGCACGGACAGATTGTCTGCATCATCGGCCCGTCCGGGTGCGGAAAATCGACATTATTGCGCATAACCGGCGGGTTGGAGCAACCGAGCGAAGGGGCGGTGTTGCAAATCGGCGAGCCGCCGGAAAATTCGCTCAATCCACTTACCTATATTTTTCAGGATTTTGCCTTGTTGCCGTGGCGCACGGTCGAAGGAAACGTCAGTTTGGTTCTGGAAGATCATGATCTGGATGCAACGCGCCGCAATGAAATCATCGATAACGTGCTAGGGCGGACGAAACTGTTGGATTTTAAAAGCGTCCTGCCAAGACAGCTTTCCGGCGGCATGAAACAACGGGTTGCCATTGCCCGGGCCTTGGCGGTCAATCCAGCGGTTCTTCTCATGGATGAACCGCTTTCCGCCCTCGACAGCCAGACCAGTGAACTGCTGATCGACGACCTTGCCGAATTGTGGACGCGGGAGCCGTTTACCGCCTGCTATGTAACCCACAATCTCGCCGAGGCGGTGCGTTTGGGTCACAAGGTCGCCGTGTTTTCACGTCGCCCGGGTAAAATCCGCGAGCTCGTGGATATCGATATTCCTTTGCAGGAACGAACCGCAACCCATCCGGCATTGGAAGAGATGCGCCAGCATCTTTGGAATTTGATGCGGGAAGAAGCGTTGGCGGCGGACCAGGAACTCTCCCATGCCGGATAAAGATTGGCCGGTTGAACGCAAAAAGGGAAAGCCGGTGGCGTTTCGCGGCGGCGGTTTCGCGCCGAAGCCGCTAGGTATCATCGGTCCGCTTGTGTTTATCGCCTTGATCACGATCTGGGAGTGGGGGTCCCAGGCAGGCTGGATCAGCCCCCTTGTTTTGCCGGCGCCATCCGAGGCATTTACCGCGTTCAAGGAATTGGCTGTTTCCGGCAATCTCGGTAAACATGTCGGCGCCTCATTGTTGCGTCTTGTGGTCGGCTGGACCTGCGGCACGGTTCTGGGCCTGATCGTCGGTGTTTCCATCGGGTTGTTTTCCCTGGCGCGGGCCGGCCTGGTGCCGTTGGTTTCGGCCATTTTTCCGATTCCGAAAATCGCGCTTCTGCCGCTGTTCATCATCTGGTTCGGCATTGGCGAGGGATCGAAAATCGCAACCATCCTGTTCGGAACTTTTTTCCCCACCGTCATCGCGGTTTATGGCGGCGTCGATAATGTGGACCGCACGCTGATCCGCATGGGGCAGTCCTTCGGCCTCAGCTGGACATCGATTGTACGCAAGATCATCCTGCCGGGGGCATTGCCGGCCATGTTGTCGGGATCCCGTATTTCCATCTCCATCGCGATCGTCTTGCTGGTTGCGGCGGAAATGATTGGCGCCGAATATGGGATCGGCGCATATATCCTGTTGGCCGGCAGTTTGATGGCGACCGATCAACTGATCGCCGGCGTCGCCATGCTTTCGATCCTCGGGCTGATCATCGCCTGGCTGATCGAACGCGCGGAACGCTATCTTCTCAAGTGGCGGACGTGAAGAAGGATTTCCCGATTGGGGTCCTGTGGGCCGTTCCGTTTTCCCCCCGGGCCGGGGCCCTCCAGTTTGCGCAGGGTGCCCATTCATCGAGACCCTCCGCCAGTGTCCCCCGGCGTGGGGTTGCCATACGCGAATAAAAGGTCGACTTGGCGCGTCGCAGGCCTGGGCCAGGATCCCTCCCTATTGATGAGAGGTCTCCCCCTGAAGACGCCGCCAAAACCCGGGATAGAGGGGTGAAGAGGCAAGGAAGGGATTTTCCCGGGGCGTCTTTTTTGCTATTTTTAACGGGCCGGGCCGCGCGGAATTAGAAACTGTTTTGTCATGGGCTGGAAGTTTCGAAAATAAGCGCGGTTGCCCGCTGAGGTGCTTAAAGCGCTCCCTTCATGGAAATTGGTCATCACGGCGTGTCCGATTCTGTGGCGTTCGGTTCCCGCCGGTCGGGCATTCTGCTTTCGGTTTATGTATTAGCGATCTTCCTGGGCGCATTGCTCATGTTCTGGTCGGAGATGCTGATCGGGAAGATCGTGCTGCCTCTACTGGGGGGCACGCCAATGGTGTGGACCACATGCATGGTCTATTTCCAGGCGCTGTTGCTCGCCGGATACGCTTATGCCCATTGGACCATGCGGATTGGTCTGCGCCGGCAGATATTTCTTTATCTTGCCGTGATCGCCCTTTCGTTTCCGCTCCTTCCGATCAATGTCGATACGGAGCACTTGAAGCTGCTTGACACCGATCCCCGGATTTTGTTGATCGTCAGTCTTTCGCTCGGGATCGGGGTGCCGTTTTTTATTCTTTCCGTTGCCGGGCCCATGCTACAGGCGTGGTTTGCCCACAGCAGGCATCCCGACGCGGCAAATCCATATTTTCTCTACGCCGCCAGCAATGCCGGCAGCCTGATCGGATTGCTGGGGTTCCCCGTTCTGGCGGAACCGCAATTGAATCTGATGCAGCAATCCGGGGTGTGGAGCTGGGTATACGCGGCTTTCGCGGGATTGATTTTATTGGCGGCCCTGATGGTCCGCGAATCATCGGTTCCCGCCGTTGTTCCCAAGGCTGAAGTTTTCCCCGCCACCCACCCGAGAACGAGTGACCGTGTGCGCTGGACGCTGCTCGCTTTTGCGCCCTCCAGCCTATTGCTCGGCCTTACTACACTTATTACCACCGACATCGCGGCGGTGCCGTTGATTTGGATGCTGCCGCTGGCGGCATACTTAATTTCGTTCATGATAGTATTTGCGCGGCGGCCGTTATTTCCGCATTGGGCAGTGCTCATATTGCATCCAATAACGGTTCTGCCGCCTCTGTTCTTCTGGTATTGGGAGATAAGCGGCCAGACCTATTTGATGTTCGGGCTTCATTTCGTCGCCTTCTTCATGACCGCATTGGTCTGCCATGGAGAATTGGCGCGCCGCCGGCCGGACCCGCGCCACTTGACGGAATTCTACCTATTTTTGTCCCTGGGCGGAATGCTGGGCGGATTTTTTAATTTGGTTGTCGCTCCCCTTATTTTTTCCCGGATTCTGGAATATCCCCTGGCCATGGTGCTGGCGCTCGCGCTACGCCCGCTTCCTGAGCAGACGGATCAGAGGAATCGGCGCCTTGATCTTTTTGTTCCGGTCGGATGGCTGGGAATCCTTCTGGCTGTGCTGGTCTTTCACCGCGAGGAAATCATTCCCCAAGAGGTTGAGGTAATCGTAATTCTCAGCCTGCTGATGGGGCAGTTTGCCATTGTCGCGCAAAAGCGGACGGTTCGCTTCTCGCTGATGGCGGGCGGATTGGTGATCGCAAACCTGATTGTTCCGCCCTACGACGAGAAAACTGTTTTCGCGGAGCGCAACTTTTTCGGCGTGCTGAGGGTGGTCGACGACGAAAGCAACAGCGTGCGTAAAATTTATCACGGGACAACGCTGCACGGAGCCCAGCATACCGATAGTCGCCGCCTTTCACCGGTTTCCTATTACTCCGAGGACGGCCCCGTGGGCCAGATATTTGGGATGGTCGAAATAGATCGCGCGGACGCGGCCGTCGGGGTCGTTGGTTTAGGCGCCGGGTCTATTGCGTGTCACGCGCGGAAAGGGCAGCGGGTGACGTTCTTTGAAATAGACTCCGCCGTAACGCGCGTGGCCTCCGATCCAAAGTATTTTACTTTTTTCCGGGATTGTCCGGCTAAGGCCGATGTTGTTCTTGGCGATGGCAGGTTAATGCTCGCCAAGGCGCCGGTTAACAGCCTGAACCTGATTGTCTTTGACGCCTTCAGTTCAGACGCTATTCCGGTTCATTTCTTGACCCGTGAAGCATTCGCACTTTACCGAACCAGGTTGAAGGAAGGTGGAATCATGTTATTCCACATCTCAAGCCGCTATCTCGACCTGACGCGGGTGTTGGCGCCGCTCTCCGAAAGCGCGGGGCTTAAAGCGTATGTGAATAATTATCAGCCGCCTTTAAACGGCATTTCGGAAGAGATCATGGATGCCGATTGGGTCGTGGTCGTTCCACCCGGACCTATTGCCGAAATTTTCGACATGGATGAGAAATGGACCCGCCTTAAGGTCGGACCAAACATGCCGGAATGGACGGACTCGTTTTCCAACCTCCTGAGTATAATTCGGTAGCCCTATGCAAGAAGTGACGAACAGGGACAAGAAAATTAATTAGGATGACCGATCGGCCATCCCGGGGGATTAAGGCATAAAGGGGATTTCCATGATTTGGGTCTTGCGCCGCCTCAGCCCGGCAACCATTCGCCGCGGCTGCGGGGCTCGAGCATTGCCTCGGTGAAAAAGAATTCCACCGGATGGGCCTGGGAAATCAGCCCCTGGCTGTGAGAAAATCCGATCAGGGTTTCAAGATTCCTGCGGTTGGCGGGGGTCAGGCCGTTTTCCCACGGGTCGGGACCCATCAGTTCGCGCTGGCGGTCCCATTCATCCAGGAACCACGCCAGCGGCACCCGGCGCGGGTTGGCCAGGCGCCGGTAGGCCGCCAGCTTGGCCCGTTCACAGGCCTGGGCCAGATTGCTCGCCACCCACGGGTGCCGTTGCAGGATATCATCGCGAACCACGGTCACATGCATGATGGGGAAGTTCCGGGTGCGTTTGAAATAGGCTTCCTCCTCGGCGCGGTAATCGGCGAACAACCGTCCGACGCGCGCGTCGCCGCGCAAAATCGGGTCGAGGATTTCCGGATACAGCGCCGCGTCCAACTCGCCCTCGGCCAGCATGTCGCCCACATGGCGGCCTTCCGGCACGCGGGTGATGGAATAACCGGCGGGTGCCTCGAACGGGAGCTCTTCTTCCTGTTCCGTCCGCCATTGAAGGGTCGACAGGTCGACGCCGTATTCCCCCGCCAACAGCCCGCGCAGGTAGAGGACGGCGGTCGCCTGCCAGGTCTTGATGCCGACGCGCTTGCCTTGCAAATCCTTGGGCGAGGTAATGCCGGCATGGGTGTTGACGAAAATAAAACCGTGACGAAATCGCCGGTGCGGAAAAACCGGGATCGCCGTCAACGGCAGGCCCCGGTCCTTGGCCATCAGGTAGGACGAAGCGGAAAGCTCGGCGACATCGAATTCCATGCCGCGCAGCATGCGCCAGTGCCGCGAAGACGAATCCATATCCGTCAGCATGGTAAGTTCGATGCCGTCGGCGGTGACGGTGCCGTCCTTCAATGAACTGACGATTTCATAGTCGCCGGATGCAAACGTCAGGTTGAGTTTCGTGCCCATGGGCGCATCGCCCCCCTCTTTTGCCATGTCCTGGATAGCGAAGATGCTCGAAGCTGCGGGGACATGCAAGAAAGGCCAGCAAGCCAAATCCGCAAAGTAGGGCTGTCGGACGGCGAC
>JAOUPW010000119.1 GCA_029879665.1 Rhodospirillales bacterium
TCTTTCTTTTCCTTCACTTCGGTTTCGGTGGCACCGCCGACGTGGATCACCGCAACGCCGCCGGCCAGCTTGGCCAGACGTTCCTGCAGTTTTTCCTTGTCGTAATCGGAAGTCGTTTCCTCGACCTGGGCACGAATCTGATTGCAGCGGGATTCGATATCTTTCTTTTTGCCGGCACCGTCAATGATGGTGGTGTCGTCCTTGGTGATGGACACCCGCTTGGCGGAACCGAGCATGTCGATGGAAACGTTTTCCAGCTTGATGCCGAGATCTTCGCTGATGACCTGACCGTTGGTCAGGATGGCGATGTCCTGCAACATGGCCTTGCGGCGGTCACCGAAGCCAGGCGCCTTGACGGCAGCAACCTTGAGGCCACCGCGCAGCTTGTTGACCACCAGGGTGGCAAGGGCTTCGCCCTCGATGTCCTCGGCGATAATCAGCAGCGGACGGCTGGACTGAACCACGGTTTCCAACACCGGCAGCAGCGGCTGCAAGCCACTCAGTTTGGATTCGTGGATCAGAATGTAGGGGTTCTCCATTTCGCAGGTCATCTTATCGGCGTTGGTGACGAAATAAGGAGAGGTGTAGCCGCGGTCGAACTGCATGCCTTCAACGACATCGAGTTCGGTGAGCAGGCCTTTGGATTCCTCGACCGTGATCACGCCTTCGTTGCCAACCTTTTCCATGGCTTCGGCGATCTTGTCGCCGATTTCTTTTTCGCCATTGGCGGAAATGGTGCCGACCTGCGCCACTTCGGCACCGGTCGAGACTTTCTTCGAACGTTTCTGCAGGTCGGCGACGACGGCCAACACCGCCATGTCAACGCCCCGCTTGAGGTCCATGGGGTTCATGCCGGCGGCAACCGCCTTGCAGCCTTCGCGAACGATGGCTTGGGCCAGCAGGGTTGCGGTGGTGGTGCCGTCACCGGCTTCGTCGTTGGTCTTGGAGGCGACTTCGCGCACCATCTGCGCGCCCATGTTTTCGAATTTGTCGGTCAGTTCGATTTCCTTGGCAACCGTCACACCGTCTTTGGTGATGCGCGGTGCGCCGAAGGACTTGTCGAGAACCACGTTGCGGCCCTTGGGCCCCAGCGTCACTTTGACCGCGTTGGCCAAAATATCGACGCCGGCAAGCATTTTAGCGCGGGCGTCGGTACTGAATTTTACTTCTTTAGCAGACATGTCTGTAAATCCTTAATCCCAGGATAGAGTTAAATCGATTACTTCTTTTTCTTGGCGGGTTTATGGCCTTCGATGATGCCGAGAAGGTCGGATTCCTTCATGATCAGCATGTCTTCGCCATCGATTTTGACTTCGGTGCCGGACCATTTGCCGAACAGAACATAATCGCCGGCCTTGACGTCGAGGGGGAGAACCTTGCCGTCCTCGGTCCGGGTACCGGAACCGGCGGCGACGATCTGGCCTTCCATGGGTTTTTCCTGAGCGGTATCGGGAATGATGATGCCGCCAGCGGTTCTTTCTTCCTGCTCGACGCGCTTCACCAGCACGCGGTCATGCAGAGGTTTGAATTTCATTTTACGTTCTCCGTGAACTTATTGGAATTGAATGATAATTCTGATTTGTTAGCACTCGCTCTCAGCGAGTGCCAAGGATTTAAGCGTGCAGAGGGTTTGTGTCAAGGGTTTAAGGCGGGGAGCCTAACGCTTGGCGTTGTTCCGGTTGGTGATGCTGGGATTTTCCCGCACCGTGGCCGCTTCCCAGACGACGATGACCTTGCCGCGATAGGGCTGAACGAACAAGGGCTTGGATTCCTTCCGGGATACCTGGGGCTCCACCTCGTGGTAGGACACGATCAGGCCGTCCGGGTGGTCCCGGAGAAAGGCCGCTTTGTCTCCGTTAACGAGACCGATGGGGATAATCGGACGTTCCAGGCGTCCCAGGAAATGATACTGCCCGTGATATTTGCTGAAATTGGCAATGGTCCGGCCCTGGCGCTGCCATTGGCCGATGGCTTGCGAAATGGGGCGAAGATCGAAGTTGTCGGCGAGCAAAGGCCGGGCGGCCAAATGAACCGCGACGATCAGGGCGACAGACAACCCCGTCATCATGGCGACCCTTCCCAGCAGGGCGCGGGGCCGGAGGGTGGCGGCGGCCAGTCCTGCGGCGGCGATGGCCAGCCCCCAGAAGAGGTCCAGTTGTCCGGCCACGGACGGCAGTTGGACCGGTCCTTTCAGGGACGGAAGAAAAAAGATGACCATGCCGAGAATGGCCGCGATCAGGCCGGGGATGACTTGGTCGCGCCGACGCAAACGAAATTCGCGGACGCCGCCGAGCAGCACGAAGGCAAAAACCAGGGACAGGGCCGGAAGTTCGGGCAGGAGATAATGAAGCTGTTTGCCGCTGATCAGGGAAAAAATGGCGAAGGCGGGAAGAAACCAGGCCAGACAAAAGCGGACGCCGCCGTTTCCGAACGCGTTGCCAAGCCCGCGCAATCCCCGCCACAGGGTCGGCCAGATGAGCCACGGCAGCACCATCGCCGGCAGGGTGGCGAGATACCACCACCAGGGCCGGCCGTGGGCGAAGGAAGCGACCACCCGTCTCGCCGACTGACCCCAGAATATAGCATCGCGATAGGCATCGCCGCCCTTCAGTCCGGCGGGAACGGCCCAGGCCAGGGCCAGGGCCAGGCCGCCGGCCAGGGCCAGGGCCAAGCCACCGTACCATCCCGCCAGAGACCCTTTCCGTTCATCGGCGAGAACCCGTCCCCAATAGGGGGCCAGCAACGCGACCGGCAGGGTGTGCAGCAGGATCGCCGGTCCCTTGGCCACTCCCCCCAGGCCGATGCCGGCGGCGAGTAGGACAAAGCCGCTGACGGCTTTTCCTTTCCAGGCCCGTACCACGCCGATGAGTGACAGCAGGGTAAAGAAAGTCAGGATCACGTCGAACATGGTCAACGTGGTGAACAGGGTCCAGAACAGCATTCCCAACAGAATCAGGGGCGCGGCCAGGGCAATATGATCCGCTTCCGGGGCATTGTCTTGTTTGTGGGATTGCGGCCACAATTGCCGGGCGAGATGAGCGGTCAGAAACAGGCTGCCCAATCCGAACAGAGGCGCCACCAGCCGGGGCCACCAGTCATTGACTCCAAAGACGGCCCAGCCGGCATTAATCAACCAGAATAAAAGCGGCGGCTTGTGGCTGTAGGTGGCGCCGTTCAGATGGGGAACCCAAAACTCGCCGTCCCGCCACATTTCCCAGGCCACCGCCAGATAGCGGGTTTCATCGACGGGAAGAATCGGCCGGATCAACAACGCTACGGCCATCAGTCCCAGCCATAGGCCGGACCATAGGAGGGGAGTCAAAAAACGCGCGTTCATTCGGATGTCCCAGGGTTGTGGTCCGTTCCGGCGCTCAGGCCGACGGCGAGCCCAGCTGGCGTTCGACCTTGTCATCGAAGGTCTTGTTGTGCCGGTACTTGCGATAAAGATAAACCCCCAGCATTCCGGACAATACAAATAATAGGATGCTCAGGGAAATGCGTAATCCGGGTTCGAGGGCAATGCCGCTGCCGACCAGCGCAAAAACCAGAGTTTGCGGGATGTAGCCAATGGCTGAACCGCTGATGAAAAGCAAGGGGCGGACCCCCGTGACCCCCGCGACCAGATTGGTCACAAGGTTGCTGCCCACCGGCAGCAACCGGATCAACAGGGTCATGGTGAACGGGTTGTCGCTGAGAAAATCGTCGAACTTTTTGATCCTGCCGGAAAAGCGGGCGTTGACGAAATCCCGCCCGATCAATCGGGCATAGGAAAAAGCCAGCACACAGCCGAGGGTAGCGCCGCCGAGGGCCAGGGTCGTGCCCCAGGCGACGCCGAAGGCATATCCGCCGAGAAATCCGACCAGCTGGCGGGGAAACCCGATGGCGGTAAAAAGTCCGCCGGCGGCGAGGAAAAGAATTTCACCGGCCAGTCCTTGGCCGCGGATATCGGAATCGATCCAGGCCTTGTCGAGGGTCGTATCCAGGCCTGTGAACTTGATGAAAAAGCCCGCTACGACAAGAGAGGCGATCAGAATCAAGCCCCGGAAGAGGAATCTAAAACTCATTATTGTCCCGGGTCTTTCTCATCTTGTTCAATCTGGGCGTTGCTGGCGCGCCGGAGAAGCCACATGACCCCGATCAGATCGAAAATTCCCACCCATAGCCGGTCCCACAGACCGTATTTCGACTGGCCCCGTTGCCGCGGACGGTGGTTGACGGGAACCGATATCACCATACCGCCCTGGCGGATCATCAACGCCGGTAGAAACCGGTGCATATGGTCGAACCGGGGCATATCGAGAAAGGCGGCGCGGGAAAAAATCTTGAGGCCACAGCCGGTATCGGGCGTATCGTCGCCAAGCAACCGGGCGCGTACCCGGTTGGCAATGCGCGAAGAAAGCCGTTTCAGCAATGTGTCCTTGCGGTTGGCCCTAAGTCCGGCGACAAGAATGAAATCCCGGTTTCCGGATTGATTAAAAATTTGCAGAAGTTTCGGAATATCCGCGGGATCGTTTTGCCCGTCGCCGTCAAGCGTGGCGATGACAGGCGCGCCGGCGGCCCGGACGCCGGTGGCGATGGCGGTGCTTTGGCCCGTACGGTCGCGGTGGCGAATCGCTTTCAGGGACGGAGAAAGCGCTTCCATGGCTTTCAACCGGTCCGGGGTTGCATCCGTGCTTCCGTCATCGACGTAGATGATTTCATAGGATGACCCCTCATCCAGGGCCGCCTTGATCTCGCGGATCAGGGGCTCGATGTTGTCCTGCTCATTATACACCGGCACGACGATGGCTAGATCCGGGGCGATATCCGGCGCCGGCGAAGTGGCCTGAGAAGGGAGGGCGGGGGCAATCATGATCCGGTTATGGCACAGGGCTTAAGACTCGGCAAATCCCTTTGCGGAGACCGCGGGTATACCACGGCGTGTAAATGATTTTTTCATGTTAGCCGGGCATTGTGGCTGGAGCGGTTCTGGACTGATAGGAACCATTTGATGGGAATGGATCGGATTCTCGGATTCGTTGCGCCGTTTGCCCGTTGCGCCGGCATCATATTTCGGAGCATGCCCAGTCTCGGGGCAATATAATCCCGGTCAAATTATTCCCATTGGTCCTGACCCACCCTGAGAACGAGGCCATGAGTATGCCCATTTTCACGCCCAGCAGATTTCTCATGTACGCTCGACGGGTGGTCCGCAACGATCAGTTGATCCTGTCGGTGCTTGCGCTTTTCATCGGGGTCGCTGGTGGTGGGGCGGTGATCGTGTTCCGCGAAGGAATCACCCTGATCCAGACGGCTTTCTACGGTTCCGGGACCGAAAGCCTGTTTAAACACGCCCAGGAACTGCCCTGGTGGCAGCTTCTTCTCGCCCCCGCCGCGGGCGGGCTGGTGGTCGGGGGGCTGGTTCACTTTTTCATGCCCGGACGCCGGCCCCAAGGGGTCGCAGACGTGATCGAGGCAAGCGCGCTTAAAGGCGGTCGCATGTCGCTACGCTCAGGAATCAAGGCGGCGGTGGTCAGCGCCGCTTCAATCGGCGCCGGCGCTTCCGTCGGACGCGAAGGCCCGGCTGTTCACCTTGGTGCTTCCATTGCCGGCTGGACTGCGAAAAGGCTGCACCTGACCCGGTCCCTTTCCAGGGTCCTGCTTGGTTGCGGCGTCGCCGCGGCGGTTTCGGGATCGTTCAACGCGCCCATTGCCGGCGCGCTGTTCGCCAACGAGGTGGTGATCGGCCATTATGCCCTGAGCGCCTTTGCTCCGGTGGTGATCGCCAGCGTCACCGGAACGGCGATCTCCAGAATCTGGTTTGGCGATTTTCCCGCCTTCATCATTCCCGAACACACCATCGCGTCGTTTCTGGAACTCCCCATTTTTGCAGGTCTCGGCATTGTGTGCGCGGTTGTGAGCATTGTCCTGATGAAGGGAATCGTTCTGTCCGAGACCCTGGCGAAAAAGACCCGGCTTCCCATCGGGCTCAGACCGGCCGTCGCCGGTTTGATCGTCGGCGCCATCGCGACGATTTTTCCGCAAGTGCTGGGAATTGGATACGGCGCTACCGAAGCGGCGCTGGAACTCTCCTTCCCCCTGATGCTGTTTATCGCAATGGTCGCGGCGAAACTGATCGCCACCGCCGTTAGCCTGGGGTTCGGCTTCGGCGGCGGGATTTTTTCGCCCTCGCTGGTGATCGGCGCCATGCTCGGCAGCGCCTACGGCCTAATCGTGACCCAAGCCATGCCCGGGATTTCCTCGGGCGCCGATGCCTATTCCATTGTCGGCATGGGGGCGGTGGCGGCGGCGGTACTGGGGGCGCCCATTTCCACCACCCTGATCATCTTCGAAATGACCGGCGATTACGCCTTGACCCTGGGGGTCATGATCGCCGTGGTGGTGGCGACCGTGATCACGCAGCAATCCCTCGGCCATTCCTTTTTCACCTTGCAACTGGAACGACGCGGCCTTGATCTCAAGGGCGGCTACGCGGCGACGTTGTTGCGCATG
>JAOUPW010000120.1 GCA_029879665.1 Rhodospirillales bacterium
ACGGTTATCTGTATTTGGCACGCGAAGTTGAGACACATGAAAAGAGGGCAATAGCCCTCTTTTTTTTCAATCCGTTTGCCACATGCATTTAAGACCCAGTTCTCCCGCCGTATTGGCAACGGTGGCCAGGCAGGTCTGGGCATTTTCCTGCGGAATCCAGGCGGCGATGCGCACCAAGTAGTGATTTTCGGACCCGGGAATTTGTTCCGCATTCAACCGCACGATGTTGGCTTTGAAATGAACAAAGACTTCAGACAGTCGTGCAATCAATCCCGGCCGGTCGCCGCCGATGATTTCAATCCTGTGTGTGGCTCTGCCGTGGGGGGCATGTTCCGGTGCAAAATCGAACTCGGTAACGGAAATTTCCGCATCATGCAGTTCAGGTAGCGTTTTTAACTCTTTCTCGATCTGTTCGGCTGTCAGATCATTGGAAATATCGCAGACTGACGTGAATTCCGCACCTCCGCCGAGTACGGCAAAATTGGTGCTCCTGAGATTTCCGCCCAGATCAAACAATCGCCCCGTCACCATGGCAACCAGGCCGATCTGATCGGGGCACAGAATCGAAATCAACATCATCGAGGGCATAGAGACTCCTATTCCTATAAAAGACCAGCCGGGAAAGCTGAATTGACCAGTTTAGCTTAATTATTCCATGATATTAATAGATTAATATTAAAGCAGTCGCAATTTTATCTGACGGGTATGCTAATGATCTGCCCCTGACTTGAAACAAGAAAATGCCGACACGGGATAACTGGAAATGATATCGATCCGTCCGCTTCGGACACTAATGACCGTTCTGTGCCTGAGCATTCTATGCCTTTCTTTATTTCCTGATGAAGCTTTCGCTCAAGGGCAGGATAAGTCTTTAACCGCACCTCATCCCACGCGCGTTTACCGTAATCCGGCCATCGGTTACTCCCTCAATTTGCCGGAAGGTGTCGAACTGATCGAAAGAGAAAGTCAACGCCATCTGACGGTCCGGTCGAGCAAGGGATACGCTTTCAATCTGCAAACGGGACAAGTGAACTCGACCGTATCCCTGCCGGAAATGATATTGAAGCTGGAAACACTTTATCTTGGCAAAGGCAAGGCCTGGTCGCAAAAACTTACTGAGCGGTCCATGAAAATTTCCGGCCTGCCGGCCTGGGATGCGTTTTACGAAGGACCCGGGACTCGCGCCCGCGTTATCGTCGCTCGGGGGCGGGTTACGGATTTTGTCTTTATGTTTTTCGCAACGCCTCAGAATTTTGATTCCATGCAGCGGGAATTTGATCAAATCTTATTGACCTTCAAACTGCCTCCTGCGGAAATTGATGGAAATTCAAATTTAGCAAGCGAGCGTTTTCAACCTGGCGCGCGCCCCCCGGGACCGGGAGCCGCCCGCTTTGCGGAACCCGGTTTCGGTTATTCCATTGATTATCCCCTGGGGTGGTCGATGGTAAAACCCAACCCGAAAACAGTAGTTTTTAATGGTCACAAAGGATCTCGGGCGAAAAGCGCAGCGATCAGCGTTCAGAACGTATACGGAGCAAAATCGGGCAGCGCGGCGGATAAGGCCCGGACGATGACCGGTGCCTTGAAGTCTCAGTTGGCTTCCGGCGCCGATGACGTCGCATATCTCGGAGAAGCTGATTTCATTTACATGAATGGCGGACGGCGCCTGAACGGACGGCAGTTTTTTGTCAGCTATGCTCGCGGCGAAAACCGGATCCGGCAGTGGGTTGTGGTGATGCCCCGGGATTCAATCAATGTAGTTCACATCTGGACCTATGCCGCACCGGAGAGATGGTTTAAAGAATTTCGCCCCCTGGCGGAAGAAGTTCTAAAATCCTGGACGATCCTGCCGTTCAAGTAACATTAAGAGCGTTCAGTTTTTCGCGGGCTAGCCGAATGATGCGCACTGTTTCCGACCACAGGCCCATATCGGATATGTCTTTGAGCGGGAACCAGTCCGCTTCATCGGCGTCGCTGGCGGCTGCAAGTTTGCCGGAAACGGGAACTGCGACGACTTCGATCAGGGTGTAGTGAAGACTGATTTTTTCCTGATCATCCCGCTTAATCGAATCAACGACGTCAACCAGTCCCTTGATTTCGACCGTAATCCCCGTTTCTTCGAGAACTTCGCGGCGGGCGGCTTCAAAAACCGTTTCTCCCGTTTCCTGGACGCCGCCCGGCAGGCTCCACCTGCCCTGACGGGGCGGTTTTGTCCGCCGCACCAACAAGATTCTGTCCTCGTCAATGATGACGATGCCGACGGCGGCGATGGGACGGTTCGGATAGGTGCGGGACATGCTATCGGAGTGATGTAAGGGCTCCATGCCCTCATCACCTTCGTCCTCTTCGGTGGGGATAAAGTTTTTTTGTATTTTCCCGGCCATGGCCATGGCCTTGTGGCGCACCGAGCCGAGAAGCTGTTCTTCCGATTCCGGGTGCAGGGTAATCATGAATTCTTCCGCCGGGGCCTGCTTGGCGGCTAGGGTAAGCGCGTTATCCTTGGATTCGGCCTCGACGGTGTCCATCGAGACTCGGGTGTTTCCAGTTTCGTCCAGATAGACGTATTGAACGGTCCAACGGGGCATACGGTTCCCAATAAGCCTTATACCTTATAAATATGAAGATGATTATGAATGAGGCACTGGACGTGGTCCACGACGAATCCTTCGGTTTATTGGCATAATGATCCGGTTGCGTTCCTCGCCCGGCAGGATAAGCTAAGGGTCAGGTTGAACAGGAAGAGAATACCTTGAGATGACCATCGGAGACGGGCCTTCGGCCCCAAGTGAAGATAGCGAACGTTCTGGCGATCCGGATCGCGTGCCTTCGCCGCCCCCCAGCAAGATGAAGCTGAGTGCGAGGCTGCGTGCTTATTTCATGGCCGGCATCCTGATCACGGCCCCCCTGAGCATTACCTTTTATCTGTCCTGGATATTCATCAATTTCGTTGACCGTCAAGTAACGCCGTTAATCCCGCACAAATACAATCCGGAAACCTATCTGCCCTTTGCCGTCCCCGGATTGGGATTGGTCGTAATCGTCGTCGGCCTGATGCTTATCGGCGCCTTGACCGCCGGAATCCTGGGCCGGTTTTTCCTGCGCACCAGCGAACGGGTGCTTGCCCGGATGCCGGTGATCCGCAGTATCTATGGGGCCGTCAAACAGATTTTGGAAACGGTCCTGGCCCAACAGTCGAATGCATTTCGTGAAGCCGTCTTGATTGAATATCCGCGACGCGGGCTGTGGGCGGTCGGTTTCATCACCGGCCGCACCGAAGGTGAAATCCAAAACCTGACGGAAGAAGAAGTTATCAATATTTTCCTGCCAACAACGCCCAACCCAACGTCTGGGTTCCTGCTGTTCGTGCCCAAGAAAGACATCGTCCGACTTTCCATGTCGGTCGAGGAAGCCATCAAGATGGTTATTTCCGGCGGCATCGTTACGCCGCCTGACCGCCGCCCGGGCGAAGAACAGGCGGTGCCCCAGATTTCCGCCGCGACCTTCGAAGACATGGAAGTGTTGCGCGAGAGAGAGCGCATGCCGGTTCTCGTCACCAAAAACAGCGATAGCTAACCCGATCTCAGGTACTTTACCGCCGCATCCCGTTCGAACAGGTAGAGCAGGGTGCGAAGGGCCTGTCCCCGTTCCGAGGTCAGGTCGGGGTCGCGTTGGAGGATGAGCTTGGCGTCATCATCCGCAGCCTTCAATAGATCACCGTGAACGGTCAGGTCCGCGAGACGAAATTCCGGCAGGCCGCTTTGGCGCGTGCCGAGCAACTCTCCGGCGCCGCGCAGCCGGAGGTCTTCCTCGGCAATGCGGAATCCGTCTTCGGTTTCGCGCATGATGCTCAGCCGGGCCCGCGCCAATTCTCCCAGAGGCGGGGCGTATAACAGCAGACAGGTGGAGGCCGTTTTTCCCCGTCCGATCCTTCCCCGCAAC
Organism: Rhodospirillales bacterium; assembly: GCA_029879665.1. Classification (GTDB taxonomy): domain Bacteria; phylum Pseudomonadota; class Alphaproteobacteria; order Rhodospirillales; family JAOUPW01; genus JAOUPW01. The sequence goes on from JAOUPW010000120.1 coordinate 3,940, forward strand.
TGATGCAGTTGCGCCAGGCCAAATCGTTCCGCGTGTTCGATCACCATGATGGTGGCGGCGGGGATGTCGACGCCGACCTCGATGACCGTGGTCGCAACCAGAATGTTCACCGGGCCGTTGATGAAGGAGTCCATGACCGCATCCTTGTCGGGTCCCTTCATGCGCCCGTGGATCAGGCCAACATGGTTTCCAAAAACGCCTTTTAGGTGGTCATAACGATCCTCGGCGGCGGCCACGTCGATCACTTCCGATTCCTCGATGAGTGGGCAAACCCAGAAAGCCTTGGCGCCGGCGTCCAGCACCCGGGAAACGGCGGCCACGACTTCTTGTAGGCGATCCAACGGAAGGACCCGGGTGTCCACCGGTTTTCGGCCTTTTGGTTTTTCCAACAACCGCGATACGTCCATGTCGCCGTAAGCGGTCAACATCAGAGTCCGGGGAATAGGGGTTGCCGTCATCACCAGCACATCCACGGCTTCGCCCTTATTCGCCAGGTTCAGCCGTTGATGGACGCCGAACTTGTGCTGTTCGTCGATCACGGCAAGATGAAGGTTCTTGAAATCCACATCATCCTGAAACAGGGCATGGGTGCCGACGGCAATTTGGGTATCGCCTCCAGCCAGACCGGCGAGAATGTCTTTCCGGGCGTTTCCTTTTTCGCGCCCCGTCAACAAGGCGATCCCGACACCGGCACTGTCGGTCAGTGGCTGGAGGGTGGCGAAGTGCTGGCGGGCGAGAATTTCCGTCGGTGCCATCAGGACCGCTTGCGTGCCGGCCTCGACCGCCGTCAGCATGGCCATCAGGGCGACCACCGTCTTGCCGCTGCCGACGTCGCCCTGCAACAGGCGCAGCATCCGGGTTCCGCTCACCATGTCGCCGTCGATGTCCGCGAGGGCCTGGACCTGCGACGAAGTCAGCTTGAAGGGAAGGGCTTCAAGAACTTTTGCCCTGAGATGTCCGTCGCCCTTGATGCCCTTTCCGGCGGTGCGGCGCAGATTGAGTCGCACCAGGCCCAGGGCCAATTGATTGGATAACAATTCGTCATAGGATAGCCGGGTCCGGGCCGTCGCCGTGGGCTGCAGGTCGGCCTCCTCCCCGGGATCATGTGCCATAAGCAGGGATTGCCGCCAGGGCATCCACCTCTGTTTTTTCTGAAAGGCCGGGTCCAGCCATTCCGGGAGATCCGGTGCGCAATCAAGAGCGCCCCGGACGGCCTTGCTCATGACCTTGAGCGAGATGCCGGCGGTGAGGGGATAAACCGGCTCCACCGCCTTGAGCTTTTCAAGATCTTCCAAAAGTCCGATGTGATCCGGATGGGTGATCTGGATTTCATCTCCGAACTTGTCGATCCTGCCGCTGACGACGCGGAGTTCCCCCTCGGGCAGGGTTTTCAGCAGATAATCTGGATGCGCATGGAAGAATACCAGGGCGAGGGTGCCGGTGTCATCGGAACAGTAAATTTTATAGGGCATCCGCTTGTTGGATGGCTTGCGGTGCTTGCCGACACGAAGGGTGATCGTGGCGACGACACCGGTGCGCGCGTCTGCCACTTTCGGCGCGTAACGCCGGTCAATGAGCCCGGACGGCAGATGCCAAAGCAGACCCGCGATATGGGGGCCAGTCAGGTTTTCCAGGGTGGAGGCGTGTTTGGGGCCAATTCCCGGAAGTTCCGTGAGCGGGGCGAATAGGGGATAGAGAACCTCAGGCCGCATGAATTAATGCCGTAGCTTTTAGAAGGATAGGCTGACAGAAGGGATGCAAGTCTCTATATCCTAGGCCGAGTAGACAGAGGAACCAATGACCGATCCCACCAAGCCCCCGGAACTCCTGGACCCCCGCCGCAAGCGGGCACTTTACCGTAGCGCCCATCGCGGCATGCAGGAAACCGATCTTCTGCTGGGTTCCTTTGCCCAACGGCATATCGCAGGCCTCACCGGGGAACAACTCTCACGGTTCGAGGCGTTGCTGGATGAGGGCGACAACGATCTGTTCAACTGGATTTCAGGCAAGGAATTACCTCCGCCGAATCACGATCACGACGTTCTGAATTTGCTAATTCAGTTTAAGAAAAGTCTATAATATTCTGATGATAAAAGAAAAAATAAGCAGAATAAAAGGCCGCACATTTATTTCCGGTGCCCCCGAAGGGTTTGACGCCTTCCTTCTTGCCCAACTGGCGGAAAAAGTGAAAACCCTGCTGTTCGTCGCCCGGGACGATGTTGCCATGGTGCGCCTGGCGGAAGGGCTGCGATTTTTCGGTTCAAACCTGGAAATCCTGCAATTTCCCGCCTGGGACTGTCTGCCTTATGATCGAGTTTCACCCAACGGGGATCTCGTCAGCCGCCGGATCGACACCCTGACCCGGCTGTTGACGGAAAATAAGGATAACCGGGTGGTCGTCACTACGGTTTCCGCGCTTATGCAACGGGTGGTGCCCCGGGAGTCGTTTTCAGAAAAATCCCTGAGCGCGACCCGGGGCGACCGTCTTAATCCAGAAACCCTGATCCGTTTCATGGACGCCAACGGCTAT
>JAOUPW010000121.1 GCA_029879665.1 Rhodospirillales bacterium
CTTCTGGATAAGGCCAGCCACGAGGTCGATCTCAACCCGCAGCACCTGGAAATGGTTGAAGAACGTCTTTTTGCGCTCAGGGGATTGGCCCGCAAGCACAATACCAACGTAGATTCTCTCGCCGACCTTCTGGAGGCGCTTCGGGGGCAGTTGATGGCGGTCGAGGACGGCGGCGCGGCGCTGGAAAAAATGCGTCGGGAAGAAGCCGCCGCCCGTGCCGCCTTTCTCAGGGCGGCGGAAAAACTGGGGCAGGCCCGGCGCAAGGCGGCTAAGGCCATGGATGGGGCGGTGGCCCGGGAACTGGCGCCGTTGAAACTTGAAAAGGCGAAATTTTCCACCCTCATCGATACTCTTGATGAAGACGCCTGGAGTGAAGGCGGATGCGAAAAGGTCGCCTTTCAGGTCGCCACCAACCCGGGCGCGCCACCGGGGCCCTTGAACAAGATTGCCTCGGGCGGCGAACTGGCGCGTTTCACGCTGGCGCTGAAGGTGGTGCTGGCCAAGGCCGACCCGGTCCCGTCCCTGGTTTTCGATGAAGTGGACAGCGGCATCGGCGGCGCGGTGGCGGACGCCGTCGGCGAACGGTTGTCAAAAATGGCGTCTGACGTCCAGGTGCTGGTGGTGACCCATTCGCCCCAGGTCGCGGCGCGGGGCACCCATCACTGGCAGGTATCCAAATCCGAAGCGAAGGGCATCGTGCTGACCTCGGTCGATATATTGTCGGAACCCGAACGCCAGGAAGAAATCGCCCGCATGCTGGCCGGCGCCAAAATCACCGATGAAGCCCGCGCCGCCGCTTCCAGCCTGTTGCAGGGCCGGGGTCCGTGACACAGAAACCCCGGGAGATTCCCCTCGAAGATCTGCTGGAACTGGATGCGGCGGCGGAACTGGCGGTTCTCGCCCGGGAAATCGACAAACACGACCGGCTCTACTACCAGAAAGACGCCCCCGTCATCAGCGACGCCGAATACGATGCGCTCAGGCAACGTAATGCCGCCATCGAAGCCCGCTTCCCGCATCTGATCCGGGCCGACAGCCCGTCCCGGCGGGTCGGCGCGGCGCCGGCCGCCGGGTTCGCCAAGGTCACCCACCGCGTTCCCATGCTGTCCCTGGGAAACGCTTTCAGCGAAGAGGATATTACGGATTTCATCAGCGGTATCCGGCGCTTCCTCAAGCTCAAGGAAGATGAGCCGGTGGAGTTTGTCGCCGAACCCAAGATCGACGGCCTGTCCATATCACTCCGATATGAGGCGGGGAAATTCGTGCAGGGCGCGACCCGGGGCGACGGCACCACCGGCGAGGAGGTAACGGAGAACCTCCGCACCATCGACGGCATCCCCAAAAGCATAAAGGGAAAGGTGCCGGAAGTTCTGGAAGTTCGCGGCGAGGTCTATATGTCGAAAAAGGAATTCGCCGCCCTGAACGCCCGTCAGGAACAGGCCGGCGACAAGGTTTTTGCCAATCCGCGCAACGCCGCCGCCGGATCCCTGCGCCAGAAGGATTCATCGGTGACCGCATCCCGGCCCTTGCATTTTTTCGCCTATGCCTGGGGCGAAATCAGCGACCCGCCTGCGGGCACCCATTGGGATTTTCTGCAGGGGCTTGAAAAATGGGGGTTCAAGGTCAATCCCTATGCCAAAATCTGTCCGGGGATTGATGAAATTCTTGCCCTCTACGAAGAAATTTCAAGGAACCGGGCGTCGCTCGATTACGACATCGACGGCATGGTCTACAAGGTCAACCGGATCGACTGGCAGAACCGCCTGGGATTCGTCAGCCGGGCGCCGCGTTGGGCTATCGCCCACAAGTTTCCCGCCGAAAAGGCGGAAACCATCGTCAAAGGGATCGATATTCAGGTCGGCCGCACCGGGGTGTTGACGCCGGTGGCGCGGTTGGAACCGGTTACCGTCGGCGGTGTCGTCGTTGCCAACGCGACATTGCATAACGAGGATTACATCAAGGAACTGGACGTACGGATTGGCGATACGGTTCAAATCCAGCGCGCCGGCGATGTGATTCCCCAGGTGCTGGCGGTAGTCAAGGACAAGCGGCCCCGGAACACCAAGGCTTATCAATTTCCGGATCGCTGTCCGGAATGCGGCAGCATCGCCGTGCGCGAGGAAGGCGAGGCGAGTTGGCGTTGCACCGGCGGCCTCACTTGTCCGGCGCAGGCGGTGGAACGGCTCAAGCATTTCGTCTCGCGCAACGCCTTCGATATCGAGGGGCTCGGCGGCAAGCACATCGAGGCCTTCTGGCAGGAAAAAATACTGTCGTCGCCCGCCGATATTTTTCGGCTGGAGGAAAAGAACGCGGAACAGATCCGCGCGCGCGAAGGCTGGGGCGAAAAATCCGCCGACAACCTGTTCGCCGCCATCCGCCAGCGCCGCACCGTTCCCCTGGAACGCTTCATCTATGCCCTCGGCATCCGCCAGGTGGGCCAGGCAACGGGACGCCTGTTGGCCAAGCAATACGGCTCGCTTTCCGCCTGGCGTGCGGCCATGAAAGCGGCGGCGGATGCGGATTCCGAAGCCTACAAGGAACTGACCGCCATCGATGGCATCGGTCCCGCCATGGCCGAGGATCTGACCGCCTTTTTTTCGGAAACGCACAACACGGAAGTGCTCGACGACCTGCAAAGCCTGCTGACGGTGGAAGATTTCGTTCAGGCCGCCGAAACCTCCCCGGTAAGCGGCAAGACCGTGGTCTTCACCGGTGCCCTGGAAAGCCTGAGCCGGGCCGAGGCGAAAGCCAAGGCCGAATCTCTGGGCGCCAAGGTGGCGGGCTCGGTCTCGAAAAAAACCGATTATGTAGTGATCGGCGCCGATGCCGGGTCGAAGGCGAAAAAAGCCCGGGAACTGGGCGTCGCCGTGCTATCGGAACAGGACTGGCTGGAACTGATCGAAGGCAGGGCCCAGGGATGATCCGCCGCTTCCAATTCCTTGTTCTGGCCTTATGTTCCATCCTGGCGGGGCCTGCCGTAGCTATCGGCGGCGGTCTTGCCGCGTCGGACGTAGAGGGGGCAAAGGCCGCAACCTGCAGCGAAGCGGCGGCCCATCTTGAGAGGTACGTGGGCACCAGATTGTTGCGGCGTGGTGAGAACAAGAACAAAGGCCACCTTTATGAAGGCGACCTCCCGAAACCGCTTAGAATCCTGCCGCCGGGTTCCATGGCAACCATGGATTTCAGCCCGAACCGGCTGAATGTATATTTGGATGATCAGGGGCGGATCACGAAAATCCGCTGCGGCTGAATCCAGCGCATTTTGGTTTGATCCGTGCGGGTGGGAATGCTCTGTCTTATTGTTTCTTCGAAAATCCGTCGTCGCGAATCGGATCGATCCGCTCTGGATTTTCTTTAATTCAACTTGCCGGGAAGATCCTTGATGGCGGCGTCGATCATGGCGTCCGCTTTGTTCGCCGATAGGGTGCCGGCGAGAACCCGGGTTGCGGCTTCCACGGCAATATCGACGGCGGCGTTGCGCACTTCTTCCACTGCGGCGGCTTCGGCCTGGGCGATTCGTTCCATAGCCATTTTTTCCCGCCGGGCAAGGACATTGCTCAGGGTTTCAGCGGCGTGTTCCGCCATGCGTTCGGCTTCCTTGCGGGCGTGGTCGGTGATTTCTTCCGCGTCCTTGGCGGCTTGACGCTGTTTTCGTTCATATGTGGCGAGAAGTTCCTGGGCTTCTTCGCGCAACCTTTCGGCTTCTTCGATGTCGGCGCGGATATCGTCGGCACGTTGATCGAGAGAGCCCGTCGCCATTCGCGACACCGGCTTGAAAATGGCGACGATGAAGATCACGAATGCGACGGCAACCCAGAATGAGGGATCGGAAAACATGCGGCTTACCCCCGGCCTTTCATGGCGGCATCCACGGCGCCGCCGATCATGGTGTCGTCCGGCGTTTCGCCGGTCAGCCTCGTGACCGCCGCCGCGGCTACATCCATGGCGACCGTCCGCATGCTGGCGGACGCATCTTTCACCGCCTGATCGATCCGGGATTCGCTTTCCCGGATGCGCTCGGACAGTTTCTCCCCCAGTTCCGCATTGCGTCGCTGGGCGTTCTCGGTCAGGCGTTCCTTGGCTTCGTTGATCACGCTGACGGCTTCAGCGCGGGCAGTGGCCATGGCGCTTTCGTAGGCGGCCAGGGCCGCTTCCGCGTCCTTCTTAAACTCCGCCGCTTTTTCCAGGTTGCCGCTGATACGGCGCTGGCGTGCTTCCAGCGTGGTGCTGATGGAAGGTACGACCACCTTCCACATGACCACCAGAAGAACGGTGAAAGTGATGACCAGCCACACGATCTGCGGCAGATAAGTGCTGATATCCAGCTGCGGCATGTTGTCCTCTTAGGTCCGGCCCCGATGGGAGCCGTCCAGATGGTGTCAACCGAACAGGATGACCAGGGCAATCACCAGGGCGAACAGCGCAATCGCTTCCACCAGGGCGAACCCGAGCATGGTCATGGGGAAAACGGCGGACTGAGCAGCAGGGTTGCGGCCCACGGCCTGAATGTAGGAGGCGAAGATGTTGCCGATCCCGATTCCGGAACCAATCACGCCGACTACGGCAAGTCCAGCTCCCAATAGCTTTGCGGCTTCAATTTCCATGACAGGAATTCCTTTCTTTCGAAGTTAGGTCGTATGTTCCAATTCGTTGCGTTAATGCAGGTGAAGGGCGTCGTTGAGATAAAGGCAGGTCAGAATGGTAAAGACAAACGCCTGCAGGAAGGCAATCACGATCTCAAGGCCGGTCAGGGCGACAACGAAAGCCAGCGGAAAAACCCCGAACACACCAAGCGCCGCGATAAATCCGGCAAACACCTTCAACAGGGTATGCCCCGCCAGCATATTGGCGAACAGCCGCACCGACAGGCTGATCGGGCGCGACAGGTAGGAAATGATCTCGATCGGAATCAACAGCGGCCACATCACCCAATGGACCCCGGGCGGAACGAAAAACGTAAAAAAGTGAAGCTTGTGCTTGATGATGGCGATCACGGTCACGCCTAGAAACACTACCAGGGCCATGGTGAAGGTGACGACGATATGGCTGGTGAACGTAAAGCTGTAGGGCAGCATGCCAAGCATGTTGCCGAACAGGACAAACATGAAAATCGTGAAGATGAACGGAAAATAGGTGCGGCCTTCTGGGCCCACGGTGTCGCGGATCAGGTTGGCTACAAAAATGTAGCTGAGTTCCGCCATCGACTGCCAGCGGCCAGGCACCAGGGCGCCCCGGCGCATGCCAAGATAGAGGAAGGCAGATACCGAAATCACGGTCAGCGCCATGAGCAGGGATGAATTGGTGAAGGAAACGTCCAGGTCGCCGATCTGGATCGGCACGAGGCGCTTTATTTCAAACTGGGATAATGGGCTGTGAGCTTCGGCCAACGTTTAAGTTCCTTGATCGTCTTCGCTCTCGTCTTTTCGTTTGTAGCCCACATCGTAGCCGAAGCCGCGCGCGAAGCGGTAAACGTTTAACATACCGGCGGCCCCCCCGAGAAGAAGAAACACCAGCATCAGCCAAGGCCGGGTTCCTAGCCATTGATCGAGCAACCACCCGATCCCGAAACCCACGGCAAAAGCCGAAACCATCTCGATCCCGATTCGGAAAGCGGCACCGAGCATGCCACTTTGGCTTTCGTCGTCCTTCCCCGTCTTATCTCCGGGGACGGCCGCGCTTTCACGGGCTTTCCTGAGACGGGCATCGAAGTCTTCCAATGCCTCCGGCGGCTTTCTTTCGACCATTGGAATGAATTCCGCCTTAGATGCAACGCAACATAATCAGCGACCTCTAGACTGTCAACACGGCAGTCAAGGAAACAAAGCTCACCCTAACCCATTATGAACAATCTGAAAAAATGAATAATCCGCCAGATATTTCGACCTTTACGCGCTCTCGCGCAGTTCTTCGGCCTTCTGCAGGTCAACGGACACCAATTGGGACACGCCACGTTCGGACATGGTGACGCCGAACAGGCGGTCCATCCGGGCCATGGTCATACGGTGGTGGGTAATGACCAGGAACCGGGTGCTCCCGGGGGCGGCCATTTCCTTCAGCATGGAGCAGAATCGGTCCACGTTGGCGTCATCAAGAGGCGCGTCGACTTCGTCCAGCACGCAGATGGGCGCCGGATTGGTGAGAAACACGCCAAACAACAGGGCCAGCGCGGTCAGCGCCTGTTCGCCGCCCGAGAGCAGGGACAGAACCTGCATGCGTTTCCCCGGAGGGCTGGCCATGATTTCCAGGCCGGCTTCCAGGGGATCGTCGGATTCGGTCAGCGCCAGATGGGCCCGGCCGCCGCCGAACAAGCGGACGAAAAGTTCCTGAAAGTGCTTATCAACTTCATTGAAGGAAGAAACCAGCCGTTCGCGGCCTTCCCGGTTCAGTTCGTTGATGCCCTGGCGCAGTTTTTCGATCGCTTTCACCAGATCTGATTTTTCCGC